>NZ_JAPTGC010000001.1 GCF_026891935.1 Methanocorpusculum vombati
GGTAACATAGTTGGACGAGGGAGAATATAAACCCACCGAACCAGCTCTGATACATTCACAGCTGAAAAAACTCAGCTGCGCCTCACAAACAGACAAGCAGACTGTGAGGTAACAACATAGATCATTGATACAAATAAAAACAGCAGATCCAAATTCCGGAACGGCACAAAGCAAAAATGCGGAGAAAGAACCAGCCTATGCAGAAACAAAGACAAAAATAGGGAGGATTAAAGAGTCATCATCCTGCTCAGCGCATCATACACCATACGTCGCCAGTGTTCAGAATCGAACCGGTATGTCTCGCGCGCAAGAAGAACATCACTTCCGACATCTTCCCCGGCCAATGCATCAATCCTGTCCAGCGTTGAACGCGCTGCATCCTGCACCCAGAGATCGCGTGTCTCCTGATCCACCACAAGAACCGATTCGGCGCGCACAGAAGTGAAAACTTTTCCCTCCGGCGTCGTGTACACACTCGGCTTGCCGACAACCGCCACAAACACCGGCGTCTCCGGATCAATCTTTGCCAGCTGATGCATCGCCTCCGGCTGATACGAACCCGCAGTCACAAAGAACAGGCCGGTCGGATCCGAAATGCGCGCGCGATACAGAATATTCTGATCCCCGACTTTATCCTTCTGCGTAATCGTTCCGACCAGCAGAACACGGTTACACCGCTCGCCTGTCGGCAGAAGAACATACAGCGGACTTTTTTCATCCTCGGTATCCTTAAACGTCTTCGTCGCCTCGCGAAGTTCAGCAGCAAACACACGCTTCGCCGGCTCGCGTTCGTACGACATAAAATTCGAACCTGCATCACTCATTGTTCCTCACCTCCGGGAGAAGTCCCCGCGCGATTCATCAGTTCCGCAGTTGCGGAAGGATCCAGATGAATAAACTCGGCAGACTTCACCAGAATCCTGCCCTCAAAGTCATTACCGAAACAACGCACATACCGGCCGCACAACTTTTCCGTGAACTGTGCCTGTACCTCCTCAAGTCCGAGCGGACTCTCCGAAGCAAGATCAATCGCCTGATCCATTGTCATCCCGGTAAGTGCTTCCGTAACCTCGCGGCCCATCAGCACATTGTACGCCTTATGACCGTCATCCAAAACTGCCTTGATGCGCAGATCATAATGGTAATCATTCTGAATCTCATGAATCGGACAGAAGTTCTGGCGTGACAGTACACGATTGCATCCTTCCACCGGGCACCGCTTCACCAGACCCGAACCTCCGGAGATCTGCACAATTGTTCCCGCATACGCATCAAAAACCGTACCGACCGCAATATCGACATCCGGCTCATCCGCCTCATACACCGCATTATTCAGAACAAGGGATAGACGACCGTTGTACTCATCCACTTTCGCATTCGTAACATGATACACACGACCCGGCTCCAGCTTCTCCTTCGTATCATCCTTCCACAGAACAAACTTGATCCGCCCGGTCTCATCTCCCAGCAGACCGGTCTGAAGCATACGCTCACTCCGCGACTCCCACTCCTCAACAAACTTCACGTGAAGAGAAGCAAAACCGACCGCAAGATCCCGGATGCTTGTCACCGGCAGCGGCACTGACGGAGCAACTCCCTGCACAACAATATCATCGCCGTCATCAGCGATGGAGTACTCCGCACTGTTCAGACCAAGAGACAAACGGCCATTGTACTCATCCACCTTCACATTCTTGATCAGATACACCTGACCCGGAACAAGCTTCTCTTTGCGATCATCCTTCCACAGAACAAACTTGATCCGCCCGGTCTCATCACCAACAAGACCCGTCTGCATCATGCGATCGCTCCGCAGCTCCCACTCCTCAACAAACTTCACCCTAACAGATGCATACCCGGGAGAAAGATCACGGATAGCTGTCACCGGCAGATCCTCTTTGGGCGCGGGCATCACGACCGGTACCGGAATATCCGTATCCTCATCCTCCATCCACACACCCGTATTCAGTGCGAGCGACAGACGACCGCCGAACGTATCCACACTCGCATAGAATATATTATAGACCGACCCGAGAGTCAGCTTCTCCCGACCTTCATCCTTCCACAGAACAAACTTCATCTTCCCGGAAACATCCGCTACAAGACCCGTCTGAAGCATACGGTCGCTCCGCGTCTCCCACTCCTCAATGAACTTCACCTGAATCGATGCCGCAACTCCGGGAGTCAGATCACTCAGACGAACCGGTGCGGCGGGCATCAGGCTCCGATCATCGGCAATCGGTGTGACACGGGAACCCGAATGAAGCTTCAGGCTCGGAACATCGCGGAACGAATCAACAACCGCCGACTCAATCCGGTACCACTGCTCAAGTTCCAGCGGGGGAATCTCACTTGCCTTCGCAAACACCACAAACCGGACGGCACCCGAACTGTCCGCAAGAACTCCGGTCTGTGCGATCGACGGAGATGTCGGCGTCTGCAAAGACACCACTTTCACCTCAACCGTAACCCACTCACCCGGCTGAATCTCGGAAAGGGAATAGACCCCGCCTTCCGGTGCTGCTGACGGCGCGGCAGGCGAATCATCCTCAGGAATCTCGTACAGCCGCATCTGATCGGACAAAACTTTCCGTTCCGCCTCATATGCCACCACACCAAACTCATTGATATAGCTTGCAAGTTTATCCGTAATGCTCTGCCTGTCCGGCGAAACTCCTTTGGATTCTAATTTTTGGGAGATTCTGTCGGTAATCTGCTGGATCTGACTTGGGTCCATTATGATCTCCAACAGATTCATTGGTGTCATACCATATTAACCCCTGACCCCGCGTACTGAAAGTGCCTGTGCTATGTTCGGAAACATCAAGTAGTCGAATTGCCAATGTAGTATACATGGCAATTACCATCGATTCAACTATCGCTGACCTGCTCCGCGAAAAACCGGAGAGTGCCGCAATTCTGCAGAGCTTCGGCATGGGATGCCTTGGCTGTGCAATCGCAAACAACGAAACCATCCGCGAGGCCGCAATGGTTCACGGAATCCCCTTAGAAGAGCTTGCCAAAAAGCTCGGCATCTAAAAATACTTTATTTTTCTCCCAGCTTTTTTGCAAGATTCTTCAGTTCCGAAATACCTGCTTCAGGATTTTTCAGCAGATGATTCGCAACCTCGGGGATATGCACAAGACGGCAGTCCATACAGCTCCAGACCGCACCGTGCGGTGTTTCTATCATGGTTCCAAGCTCTGAATCCATGCAGGGGTAAAGGGGACAGTAGCAGAAACTGCACTGCTGCCGCGGGTAGTTGTGGCACGGATAGTAGGGACAGCCTTCCGGCACCCACTCCGTCCAGTGGTCGCCGCCGTACCGGCTGTAAATAAAAAAGGAGGGACGTGTCCGCCGGACAATCGCAGGAGAGCCCCGCGACCATCCGCGGGAGACGCCCCACGTAGAGAGAAGATATGTGTCAAACCTGACCAGTGCCTCGGTCAGGGCCTGACGAACGGCTTTTGCAATCCGTTCGCCGGTATCGGTGAGAATGCCGGCAAACATCTCGGGGGCCGAACGGGATTTTTCCGCGGCGATCACCACGGCGTCGGTAGGCGATGCGCCGGCGGGAAGTTTTCGATCCATCAGCACCTGCATCTTTGTCTCCGTCACCGTGATCATTGCCCCAAGCAGTGCCGTGTCCGACAACGGCCTGTCCGAGGTGACAATAATATTGATGGTGCGGTTGCTGTCCGAAACACCCGCGGTGACAAATACGGTGATGTAGTCATAGCGGGCAACACAGAGATTGGTGATCGGAACTGCAGTCAGTAGTCCGAAGTGCGGCTGAAGAAATCCCTGCACAGTTGCGACCCGATCAATCGCAAGCGCGGCATCACCGGAAAAGTTCCGGGGAACGGTGATGTTCAGGATCGTTCTGACGTCGGCAATGCCGCCGTCAATTCCGCTGCTTGCCGCACGAAAATTACCGCGGACGATCAGGACATCATCTCTGAGATAGTATCGCATGGACGTCAGACTTCTTTGAGGTAGGAGTAAAGCGAAAAATACTCAACAATTGCTTTTTCAACCGGGGCTTGCGGTTCGGGTTTTTTGTCGAAGATCTTTCCGAGGATTCCTTTCTTCTGATCCGCAGCGGGAGCCGGTTCGGGGTCAACCGTGACAGTTTTCACACTCCGGTACCCGCGGGGAATTTCACCGGCGGGAACGAACCCGCATTTGGTCAGGAAGTTCATCGCGGCAGGGTTGAGAGCCGGGATGCGGTTACAGACGATCGCGGCAAAGCCGAGGTCGCGGGCGGTCTGTAGGGAGTGTTCGCACATTTTTTTGCCGACGCCAAGGTTGCGGAAGGAGAACTTCACCGCATAGATGACCTCGGCGATGTGCGATCCTTTGCCGGGGTTGAGTTTGCGGAGCAGATAGATGCCCGCAACTTCACTGCCGATCTTTGCACAAAAGACGCCGCGGAACTGATCAAGGAAGGTTCCCATTTCCTCCGGGGAGAGAGGGGTTTCTTCAAGAAATGCATCACCCTCGGCAATGATGGAGTTCCAGACCGTCATGACGCTGTAGAGATCGGATGGTTCGTAGGGACGGATGGTGATATTCATGCTAATACAGTTATTGGGATGATTATGGTATAAGAGCAATCCGGTCTTCAGAACGCGCCGTCCTGTTCAAAACTTCTGCCGAACCGAAGGGCGAGTTCTGCTTTGTAGAGTTCTTTTCCAAGATACGCGGCGTGATCGAGCAGTGAAACGCCGTCTTCGGCAAGGATTGCGGAGAAGACGTCATACCAGTTTGTACCGGAGATGGCATGACCGCCCCGGACGGCGACGATTCTGCCGTCCTCAACGCCGATGCGGAAGTTGCCGCAGGGGTCATATGCGGCAAGATCGTCTGATGCTTTGGGTGCGTCAGAGATGGTTGTGTAGACCAGCGGTGGTTCGCGGCGGCGGCGTTTTTCCTTGAGGATCAGGACGTCCACGCCGGCGTCCTTGGGATAGGGCCGTCCCCGCGAGAGTGCGGTCATCTCAACAGCACGCCGCATCTCGCGGGTTGCGCCGCGGGTTTTGTCGGAGTGTGCGGAGACGAGGACAGCAGCCGCACCGCACTCTTCAGCTGCGGCGGCGAGCAGAGCACACATGCCCGGACTGTCGGCGTCAACCATCTCCACCACGTTGACGCAGCCAAGAACTTTGGGACAGCCGAACTCCGGCAGGTATCCGGCAAGCGAGGCGATCATGCCGGAGAGCGGAGGCTGAAGAAGCGGGTCGGCAAGAATCTTCGACAGGCCGAGTTTTTTTGCGGCGGCGACGGTGTCGGTGAGGGAAGTATCGCCGGGGATCAGAACAGCCGCTGCGCCTGCGGCTTCGACCTTCGCAGCAAGAAGAGGAAGCGTTGCAGCGGTCAGGGAGAAGATCAGATCGCAGCGGAACAGCGCGGCCTCGATGAGTGCGGGATCAAGTGTGTCAACCGAGAGCGGAATGTCCAGGTCCGCGACCTCCGCAAAGCATCGGCGGACGTCGTCGGGCGTTGCGTCAAACCCGAAGCCGAGATCCACCACGTCGGCACCGCCGGTCACAGCGGCAAGCACGGCATCCCGCAGGGCGGGATGCCGATGGGCATCCATGATCTCATGGATGACCTTGATACGGGACGTGCCGCCGAACATAACGCCGCGAAGCACAAACGCAGGTTCGGCAGTTCGTTCCATCTCCGATAACCGGTCGGCAGCCTGTCTCTGCCGTTCATCACTGAGAAGATCATCCGCCGGAGAGGTTGCGGAAAGACCGCCGGAAAGGATCAGCGGAACGCAGAGCCGCATGTCCGCGGCATGCCGCGTGCCTTTCCGAACCGGAACACCGCATGACGCTTCCACTTCCGCAAACGATGCGGTACACATACCGGAGACCACGACAAGATCATACCGGTCTGCCGAAAGCAGACGGGACAGAACTCCCGGAGACAGAAATGAGGCAATCTCTCCCGTTGGCACAATGGAGTACGTAAACGCGTCTGTACCGTCAAGTGCGGAACGCAGTGCCGTTTCACTCTGGCGGCCGGTGGGAAAGAGAACATGCATATGGTTTCTTATTGGATCGGCGAACCCGAAATAGTTAGGGTTTGCACGGCAGAAAAAAGCAGGAATATTAATCTGCAATGAAAGAGAATCCCCTTAGTACGCGAAATGGTTCTTCTTAAATGTGATCTGCACGTCCACACGAATGCATCAAGGGACGGGGAAAGTTCGGTTGAGGCCGTACTGGCGGCAGTGGCGGCGGCAGGGCTTGATGCGGTGGCCATCACCGATCACGACACAACGGAAGGATCGATTGCGGCACTCGCCGCACAGAATCCGGGAGTTCTGATAATCCCCGGCATTGAGGTTTCGACAAAACAGGGACATCTGCTGGTGCTCGGAACAACACAGGTTCTTGCACCCAAACAGGATGTGCTGACAACGATTGCGGAAGCGAAAGCACTCGGGGCGGTAACGATTGTTCCCCACCCGTTCCACCGCTGGCGGCACGGGGTCGGTCTCCGGTGTAAAGAGGCGCTGATCGCAGCAGACGCGGTTGAGGCACTAAACAGCCGCTACATTATCGGAACGGCAAACCAAAAAGCCGCAAAGATGGCAAAAAAGTATGGCAGACCAGCAACTGCAGGTTCGGATGCCCACAACTGTAAATTTGTCGGGTTCGGCGTAACTGAGATAGAAGCCGGGGAACGATCGGTTGCGGCAATTCTTGATGCAATTCGGGCAGGACGTGTCTCCTGCACCTGCAAAAAGACGCCGCTCCGTACCTATACCCGGCAGTCATGGGACAATACAGTTCGTAAGGTGCGCAGGCGCGTGCCGCAGTTCCGTCACCGGCCGCGGCGGAGAATCATCCACCGGAAAAAATGAAGCTCGCATTTGCTGTAGGATACAAGGGGGATAATTTCGCCGGGTCACAGGCGCAGCCAAACCGGCGGACGGTGGAAGGAGAGTTCATTGCGGCGGGTGTCGGCCTCGGTCTCTTTGCCGATGCAAAGGAGGCGCACTTCCGCATCTCCGGACGGACGGACAAGGGAGTGTCCGCCCGCAAACAGATCGTCTCCGTCACAACCGATCATCCAGAGAAGGCAGTCGATGCCCTGAACTTCTGGCTGCCGGACGACATCTGGTGTCTCGGGGCGGCCGAGGTGTCACCGGATTTTTATCCCCGCTATGCGGTGACATCCCGGACCTACCGGTACTATTTTCCCTACGCGGCAGACGTTGCTGCAATGGATGCAGCAGCCCGGCAGTTTATCGGGAGACATGACTTCACGCGGTTTTCCAAAATGGAAGAAGGGCGCGATCCGAACCGGACGGTAACAAAGGCAAGGGTGTTTGCAGCGCCGGACGGCTGCCCGGTGTTTGAGGTTGCGGCGAAAAGTTTCCTCTGGAATATGGTGCGGGGCATGGCAGGATTTCTTGCGTCGGTCGGCGCGGGAGTGGCCGAACCGGAGACGGCAGGCGATCTGCTGACGAAAGCCGGACACCGCGTGCATCCGGCTCCGGCAGAGGCACTGATCTTCTGGGACGCGGAGTGTGATGTCTCGTTTACGCCGATGCGGCAGGCAAGAGAGACAGTGCGGATGCTCGGACGGGCATCGGCAGCGGCCCGGGCAGAACTGCACGTCGCAGAAGCACTGATGAATGAACCTCCGGAGGAGATCTGGCGGCGGCGGCTGGTACGGGAGTATCCCGACCTGCGGCAGAGATCAACATGACAGAGATACCACAGAAACAGGTAACGATTGGAAAGATTCCGGCTATCCTCTGGGGTGAGCCCGCGGAAAAACTCTACATCTATGTGCACGGCCTCTGCGGCTGCAAAGAAGAGGCGGAGTCATTCAGCAGCATCGTCTGTCCCCGCGGATGGCAGGTACTGAGTCTGGATCTGCCGGGACATGGAGAGCGCAAACATGACACAGACGGATTTGTGCCCTGACAGGTTGTTCCGGAGCTGCAGTCAGTTCTGGCGTATGCACAGACCCGCTGGGAGAGAATAGCAGTCCGGGCCACCAGTATCGGCGCATGGTTTTGTATGATGAGTTTTGAGAACGAGCCGTTGGAACGCTGTCTTTTTGTGTCTCCGGTTCCGGACATGAACTATCTGATAGAAAATATGATGCGGCAGGCGGGCGTAACGGATGAACAACTGGAGAAAGAACAGATAATCCCCACACAATCCGGCCAGGCGCTGTCATGGAAGTATCTGACTTATGTGCGGGAACATCCGATTGCGAGCTGGGAGAAGCCAACCCGGATATTGTACGCAGAGAATGACAACCTGATCGACCTCTCTGTGGTCGATGATTTTTCCAGACGGTTCCATTGTCATCTGACGATTATGAAAGGCGGGGAGCACTGGTTCCATACACCCGAGCAACTGAAGGTTTTGCACAGCTGGATAGAAGAAAACTGCTAAACCGGACCCCGCGGAGATACCTGGGGAACAGACGGTTCCCCCGTCTATTATGGATTTCGGAAAAAATCTCATTTATGGCTTTTTTTCCCGACCCATCAAAAAAGCCGGAGGAGAACATCACGGAGTTCTTTTAAAAAAATGGAGCGAAGATCAAAGATCAGATCATCTTCGCGATCCGTTTTCCCTCGGCCTCGGCAAACGCCACCGATTCAGGCCATCCCCTGACACCGCCGTGCTGATCCATTCCTGCGAACAGAACATTTTCGGTGTACGAAAATCCTGCATCATTGAAGAATGCCCGCACGACCGGGAATGCCGCATCAAAGATGTGCGGGATATCCTGCCCGGACGTGCCAAGATACACGCCGATGTGATTCCTGAGATGATCGTCAGAGAACGCAAGGGTTTTTGTGACAAACTTCTGTGCCCAGAGAAACTGTCCGCGGTCAATGAAGGACTTCATCTCCGCGGTGACGGTCATGGAGTAGATGGGGGAGGCAAGAACAAGAATGTCTGCGGCAAGCACCTCATCAAAGATAGGCGTCAGATCATCCGTAAGAATGCAGACACCTTTTTTGTGGCAGGCATTGCAGCCCCGGCAGTTTTTGTGATCGATATCCACGAGCGAAATTTTGTTCGTTACGGCTCCTGCACGTTCCGCACCCCGAAGAAAGGCATCAAGAACCGTATCGGTGTTTCCATGTTTGCGGGGGCTTCCGTTTACTGCGGTGATCTGTGTCATACTACCTCAAGGGATGCAAGAAGAGCGGCGGCGGTATCTTTTGCTTTGGCAACAGCCGCAGGGTTTTCCAAAAAGTCGGTCTTCTTATCAAGACCATTGAGAAGGAGAAGCATTGTGTGTTTCGGTTTGATGCCCGCAACGTCAAAGAGGAAACGGGCGACCGGCACGGTGTGATCAAAAATGTGGTCGCGGGTCTGTCCGGCAGTTGCGATGAAGAGGCCGAGTTTTGTTCCGGCCGGTTCCTCAAAGGTATGAAGCACGTACTTCCGTGACCAGAACACCTGACAGCGATCGATCAACGCCTTTGACTGCGCACAGACCGACATGGAGTACACGGGAGTTGCGAGGATCAACACATCAGCATCAAGGATTTTCTGTGCGAGGGGTTGAAAGTCATCCTCCTGAATGCAGCGGCCAAGTTTTTCACACGCCCCACAGCCTTTGCAGGGGGCGATGGAAAGATCGGTGAGCACTACTTTTTCTGCGGAAACGCGGTCGCCGGTCTCGGCAAGAATGGTATCAAGTGCCGACTCGGAGTTGCCGTGGCGGCGGGGAGAGGTGGAGATGGCAAGGATATGGGGAATCATTTATGTGTATATTGGCAGGAGGAGAAATAAAAGAAATGGAACAGACCAGATTACAGTGCGAGGGGAGGGATTCGAACCCGCGAACTCCTTGAGAGCAGATCTTGAGTCAGCCTCCGTTGGCCACTTGGATACCCTCGCAAAAATACGGTTACTCTATTGGAGAGAAGGGAACATCAACCTGTCGCAGACGATACATCCGCCACCATCTTCACCACCTTACCGGACTTGTTCCGCATTGAAGTGAATCGGGCACCCCTCATCCGCATGACCGCCGTTCTTCATCACCCATGCGAGCAGCGGAATAAGCAGTTCCCGCAGTTCCCATCCGGAGACGGTGAGATAGTAGCGGACAACCGGCGGAGTCTGATCCACCACCTGACGATAAATAAGCCCCTTCTCCTCAAGATCCTTCAGCGTATTCGACAGGGTCTTTGAACTGACGTTGCAGAGATAACGTTTCATCTCGTTGAATCCTGCAGAACCGTGGTTACCGATAACCGCAATAATCATCAGCGCCCATTTTTTGCTGATCGTGTCCAGCAGTCCGTGCAGAGGACAGAAACAGATCTCAAGATGTTCCGGATTGTCGGGTGTCGCCGTATGCTCCAAAAAGATCACCTTACGATATTCATAGGCATTCCCGGAGGATAAATTCTGACACTAAGTAACAAAAGGAAACCACCCCGCCGTTGAAAAAATCCAGTGTAAAGATTCTTTAACAGATACGCGCATATAATTATCATTATGGGAATGAACAAAACAGAAATCATTGCGGTAACATTCGCAGTACTCGTCGTCTTCTGTGGTCTTGGCGCAGGAATCGGCGGACTCATCATTGAAGAGGCAAACGGACACTACGTACAGGGGCTTTCCGAAAAGACCGGTACCGAACTTACCAAAATTACTGCAACCGACGGCTCAAGCATTGTCGTGTTCCGCACCGCAGACGGAATCTACATCAATGCACGCTCCATGATGAGCGCCTTTCAGGGATTTTCGGACAATGTAATTGTCTACACCGTCGAAGGCAATCAGATCACCGGTGAGCAGTCCGCCCCGATCACCTTCAACCATGCCGCCGGACTTCTCAGTTCGCCGGTAGGATCCATGCTGTTCCATCTGCCAGCGATCGGACAGAAATAGATCCTCATGCCAAAACAGATCAAAGACCCGGTCCATGGATATATAGAAGTCCCTGCAGAAATTCTGCCGCTGGTAGACTCACCGGCACTGCAGCGTCTTCACCACATCCGGCAGCTGGGCTTTGCATATCTGGTGTATCCCGGAGCAAACCATACCCGGTTTGAACACTCTCTTGGAGCGATGCACCTCGCATCTCTTTTATGCAGACGCCTCGACTTTGACAAAGTACAAACGCGGACAATCTGTTGCGCCGCACTCCTGCATGACATCGGCCACGGCCCATACTCGCATGCAAGCGAGCGGCTGATGCAGGAGTACACACAGTTTTCGCATGATGACATTCGCGAACAGCTGAATCAGCCTGCACTTGCGGCGCAGCTGGAAAAAAATGCCGTAAGCCCGGACGAGGTCGCAGCCCTCATCTCCGGCAGCCACCGGTATGCCGGCATCATTCACGGCGACCTTGACGTGGACCGGATGGACTATCTCCTGCGGGACGCTCACTATACCGGAGCTCCGTACGGTAACTTCGATGCGGAACGGCTGACAAAATCCCTCGCGATTGTTGCGGACACCCTTGTCCTCAATGAGTCCGGCATCTCGGCAGCCGAGTCGCTACTGATCGCACGGACACTGATGGGCCCGTCCGTCTATTATCATCATGCCTGCCGGATCGCAGAAGAGATGTTTCTGCTTGCATGCCGCAGACATTTCGGAGACAACACGGACGCGGTCCGGGAGTTTCTTACCCTGGATGATGTGACCGCAACCGCCCTTCTGCTCAACTCTCCGGAACCCATCACCCGCGACCTGATGATCCGTATCCGTACGCGAAACCTCTATAAGAGAGCAGTCTATGCCGGACGCGAACTCGTGGACCGCGACCATCTGCCGCATACCGCAAGCGGCATTGAACGCATGCACACCGCAATCGCGGAGACCGCAGGAGTGTCTCCGGACAAGATCATCCTCGACATTCCGCCTCTGCGAAAGGAGATGAAGATGGATGTGAAGGTGCGTAATCACCATGACCTTGTGCCGTTTGAGGAGATCGTCCCGATGATAGCCATGATGAACGCCACCCGTCAGGGACAGTGGCGGCTCGGCGTGTACGCACCCGCCGACCTTCGCGAGAAGGTCGGCGACGCCGCACGCGAGGTACTCGCACTGCGGCGTGCAACAAAACAACATAAACTCACAGGTATAATATAAGAAGGATGAAGCGGATCGTTGTCGGAGTCACCGGAGCTTCCGGGACGCTGTACGCAAAGCGGCTGATCGAAGCCCTCACAAAAACGGACGGCATCGAGGTGTATCTGATCATCTCCGACACCGCAAGAACCGTCGCACGTCTGGAAGAGGTGGACCTTTCCGGCTACCCCGTGCATTACGAGGAGAACTGCGATCTCTCCGCGGGGATAGCCAGCGGATCGTTTTTGTTTGATGCCATGGTTGTCATTCCGTGCAGTATGAAGAGCCTTGCAGCAATTGCAAACGGCTACTCAACAACCCTGATAGCCCGTGCGGCGGACGTAGCCCTCAAAGAGCGGCGGAAACTGATCCTCGTGCCGCGGGAGACACCGTACTCCCGCGTGCATCTGACCAATATGCTTGCCGCCCACGATGCAGGAGCGGTTATCCTGCCCGCTTCCCCTCCGCTGTACACACATCCGCAGACGATTGCCGATCTCGCAGACCTGATCGCCGCCCGCGTACTGGATCACTGCGGAATACCCCACACTATTGGATCACGGTGGAAAGAATGAGAGATTTTATCAAACGAATGATTGCCGAAGGACTGGCTGAGGAGATATCCGAACCGGTCTCGTCGGTATATGAAGCGCCGAAGCGGGCATTTTTCAGTAAAAAAATGCTCTACTTCCACAACTGCGACGGACACAAATGTGTGATGAACGCGATCGCGGACCGCAAAAGCCTCTCGGTCGCACTGGGCATTCCGGAGGAGAGACTCGTCAAAACGCTTGCCGCATGCACGTACGCAGGGAAAACCCATGACGCAGGCCCGCTGACCTTCGTTCCGGCAAAGCTCTCCGCGCTTCCGATCATGAAACACTTCCCCAAAGACGCAGGCCGCTATCTTACCTCCGGCATTGTGTTTTCCGCGTGGGACGGTGTGGAGAACGCATCGATTCACCGCATGGAAGTTCTCGACGATACGCATCTGATCGGAAGAATCGTGGAAGGCCGTCACACCTACAAGCTGCTCCAGCAGGCAAAGGCTGCGGGTGAAAAGCTGCCGGTCGCAATCGTGATCGGCGCACATCCTGCGGTGACCTTTGCCGCATGTACCCGGGTTCCGGAAGGAAAGGAGATGGCGTACGCGGCAGAGATTCTCCAACAGGACATGCCTCTTTATGCATGCCCGAACGGTATCCGTGTCCCGGACGCAGAGATTGTACTCTATGGGTACATGACCGCAGACCTGCATGAGGAAGGTCCGTTTGTGGACATCAGCGGTACGTATGATCCCGTCCGCATGCAGCCGGTAATTGAACTTGAAGGAATGGCCTGCAAGCCGGACTTCATCTATCACGGCATTGTGCCTGCCGGAGCGGAACACAAGATGCTGATGGGCGCACCCTACGAACCGCGGATTTATCAGGCGGCAGCAAACGTGACAAACGTCCGCGATGTGTTTCTCACGCCGGGCGGAGCGGGCTACTTCCATGCGGTGGTGCAGATAAAAAAGATGACCAACGGCGACGGCAAGAATGTGATCATGGCCGCGTTTGCGGCGCACACCTCACTCAAACATGTGGTGGTCGTGGACGAGGACATCAACATCTATGATCCAAACGATGTGGAGTTTGCCATTGCAACCCGCGTCCGGGCGGATCAGGATGTGATGATCATCTCCGGCGTTCGCGGCTCGTCGCTCGATCCCTGCCGGATCGGTGACGGCATGAACGTGAAGATGGGAATCGATGCAACAATGCAGCTCGGGCACGAGGATGAATTTATCCGTGCAGACTGGAATGAATAAGTAAGGAGTGAATATGGAACTGGATACGTACGATCAGGCGCTGCTGGATGGCGAGTACGGCGAGAGCCGTCAGAAAATGATGGAGATTCTGCTGGCGCTCGGCAAGATTTACGATGCGGAACGATTTATTCCGGTAAAGAGTGTGCAGGTTTCCGGAGCGTCGTTCAAGACGATCGGCGATGCCGGTCTTGAGTGGTTATCGAGCATCGATGCAAAAGCAGTGGTGCCGGCATTCCTCAATCCGATCGGTATGCCCCGGAACGGCTGGGAAGAGCTCGGCATCCCGCAGAGTTTTGCGGAGAAGCAGATTCAGGTGAACGAGGCGTATATGCGGCTCGGCATCAGGCCGACCTGCACCTGTACGCCGTACTACTTCAGTATCGTGGAACGCGGCGATCACCTTGCGTGGTCGGAGAGTTCGGCGGTCAGCTACGCGAACTCGGTGCTCGGCGCACGGACGAACCGCGAGGGCGGGCCGTCCGCGCTTGCCTCAGCGCTGACCGGCAAGACACCGGAGTACGGCCTGCATATTGTGAAGAATCGTCTGCCGCAGATCGAGTTCCGGCTGGATGATCCAGAGGCGGCAAAGAAGTGGACGAACGCCGAGTACGGAGCGCTCGGTGTGGTTGCCGGTGCGATTGCCGGGAACCGTATCCCGCTGTTTATGGGGCTTCGACCGAACCGCGATATGCTGAAAAGTCTCGGTGCAGCAATGGCTGCGTCCGGCGCGGTTGCGCTGTATCATGTGAATGAGATTACGCCGGAGACGCGGTTCCCGTTCTTCAAGCAGCATATTGCCGAGGACGAGCGCGAGGTGGTGACGATTGAGGTCGCGGACGTGCTGGATGTGTTCAAAGAGACGGAGGTCTCTGCGGTTGCGATCGGCTGTCCTCACCTTTCCCGCGAGGAGGTTGCCCGTGTTGCGGAACTCCTTGCCGGTAAAAAGACGGTGATGCCGTTTTATGTGTTCGTCGCCGAGGAGATGCGGGCCTCCTGTGCAGAGGAGCTTGCGGTGATCGCAAGGTCCGGTGCAAAGATTGTGCCTGACACCTGCATGGTGGTCTCGCCTCTGATGGATCATGCGGGAACGGTCATGACCAGCTCCGGCAAGGCGTTTTCCTATCTGCCGGGTATGTGCGGTGTCACTCCTCGGATGGGAACGCTTGAGGAGTGCGTCCGGGTAGGATGTGGTGAGTAAATGAGTTTTCTGGAAAAAATATCTCCGTTTGAGCGGCGTGATCTCCTGTTCGCCTGGTTCTGTCTGGCGGTCGCGTTTACGCTCGGTATCTCCGGCGGTCTTGCGCTGATCACGGATGTCGGCAAAATCTCGGTGAATATGCTGGTGATGACCTTCGTTGTTGCGGTGGTGACGGTAGGGCTTTCGTTCGTGCTGCACGAACTCGCCCACAAATTTGTGGCAATCCGATACGGGTACTGGGCAGAGTTCCGCAAGAATACGCAGATGCTGTTGATCGCGGTTGTGGTTGCGGTCATTACGGGTATTGTGTTTGCCGCGCCGGGAGCAACGCTGATCAATACCGCCGGACGCGAGATGACGAAGAAGGAGAACGGTATTATTTCTCTTGCAGGGCCGCTGACGAATCTTATTCTTGCAGTTCCGTTCCTTGCGTGCCTGATTGCAGGTGTCCTGCTCGGCGGCGCATCGATCAGTGTGTTCACCTTCCCGGGATTCCTGTTCTATCTGGGCATGATAGGATTCCAGGTGAATGCGATGCTCGCGTTCTTCAACATGCTGCCGGTCGGTCCCCTGGACGGCAGAAAAATCCTCCGCTGGAACGCGGTGGTATTTGTTGCCCTGATTGCAGTGTCGCTTCTTGTCCTCTACGTCTCGCTGCAGCCGGGAATGTTTGTTGCCCTGCTGCTCTGAAGAGGAGCGGGGACTTTTCTCTTTTTTGTCGGGAACCCCCGCGGTCTCATTTTACAGCAGCACGGGTATCACCGGAAGGGATATGAAAAAAAGAACCGAGACTCAAGGCGCAGAGATCCCGGTCACATCCGTGTCCCGCTGCCAGAGGAGCGGGACACGGAATACCAATGATTCAGGTATTCATCGGGATAGTGAGCAGAATAAACCGGTCATCACCGATCGGCTGCATATACTTCAGAGACAGCTGGGTTGTACCGTGGCTCTCCGACGGGAGATTAATATAGCCGAACCCTCCGCCGATCCTCGCCAGGGCAATCGTTCCGCGACCGATGGATGCCCCGTAGATATCCGTAACACCCAGAAGATTTCCGGTGGACCACGGCTCCGGATCATGATAAATCGAATTTCCGGCAAAGTCGTAGATGCTGAGTTCGATATCGTCACGATAGTACGAACCGTTATTCATCGCCGCCAGTGCAGGCTCCCACCCCTCGATAGTAATGAAGGCGGCAATCTCCCGGGCGTACTTCAGCATCTCCAGCCGCTTACTGGCGGGAACCACCGCGGTAATCTCCGGATGATACTCGCCTGCAGCGATATACCATGTCTCGTCGATCGGCTGAATATAACTAAGCATGACCTCCACGTTCAGATTATGTTCCGGATTCTCATGCACATGGGTAATATATCCTCCTCCCTGTCCTGCCCGGAAGGTATATGCCAGAACCGCAGCCACCCCGTTTTCATCCTCCTCCAGCATCCAGTTCATACCAATTCCCTGCGGGTAGAACGGATTTGCCAGCAGTGTGCCGTTCATATCAAATGCAACCGTGTAATATTCTTTTGTCGTAAACTGTCCGTCCTGTTTGCTGAACTCCGCAAGCGCCGCTTCTTTTCCGGTCTTCTTGGCAAACAGATAGGCCTCCCGGACAAACTCCTCCAGTTTCAGATCGGTGGACCGGGTCGGGTAACCCACCTGCTGGGTCGTCCCAACATCCGAGGTCACAATAACCGTAGGTCCGGAAATATTCCGCTCCGCCGTGGGGGAAACCGTATCCCAGGCAGCAACCCTAGTTACCACACTGAGGGCGCCGTAGCTGTAGGCAGCATAGGTTTCCACGCCGGACTTCGTACTCAGAATCTTTTCCAGTACCCGGGCCAGTTCCGTCTGATCCGGAGTGTGTATATCATGGATATTTTCGCTTTTCAGATCATGTTCCGGACTGTGGATAACGTATCCCGCTTCATCCACGATCCACACATCATACTTTTCTGCCGGCTCATAGGAGTGGACGAGGCTTTCATAGTACAGTGAGGGATCAAGTGCCACAATCAGGATCCCCGCGTACGTACCGTCTCCGGTGACCATCGGGAGAATCGCGGTCGTGACATTGAAGCCGTATGTCCAGTCGACCAGCGTCAGAGGCGGCGAGTTGGCAGAGTAGGTAAAGTGCGGATCCTCAATGGTAACGTTGAGGAGAGAGGACATGAACGGGTTTGCCGTCGGTTCAACCAGGGTAATCCGCTTCTCCGTATCCACAATCATCAGAGCCTTCACGGACGTATACTTCAGGTACAGACTGCCGAACACCTGATGTACCAGTGTTTCATTGGTCGGATCTTCCGCGATTGTGTTCGCAGCGTCCTGTAAGGCAAGGTTTGCCATGGTGACAGAGACCCCGACCGCACGCGTCAGGTTCTCCGCAACCGCAAGCTGATCCGCATACTCCTCTTCCAGTGTATGATGGGTCTGCAGCGGCTGGCTGATGCATCCCGCCGAGAACGCCATGAGGGTCAGCGCCAGCACTGTGCAAACCAGTATTCCTCTGCCATGCCTCCGGTATTGGCGGGTGTCGGTTCCATTCCGCCGTACCTGTAAATGTACCATTTTCTCCTCAATTTTAAAAACACACACAATGAATTCATAGAAGTTGTATTACTCTGAAAAAACTCATCCCGAATGTATTCAGTTATTGAGTTGTAATATTAAGCACCCCTGTATTTAGAGGTATAGGTGCATGCAGGGTGAAGAGAAGAGGGCGACCGGCACAGAACCGGTACATACCCAAACTTTTTTTATGTTTCTTCCCGAATGCTGTAGATATGCAGCTTCCGAAACTTCTCCCGACCACGGTTGTCGGATCTTTTCCGTGCGTGAAAGGAACCGGCCTTTCGGCACTTTTTGATCCGTATAAAAAAGCGGTACAGTTTGCGGTCGCCGAGCAGCTCCGGGCAGGCGTGGACATCATCTCCGACGGACAGGTACGGGCCGATATGGTACAGGCATTCGTCTCAAAGCTTCCGGGAATCAACGGAAACACGGTTACCGGGACAATCGGCATCTCGGAAAAACCGATTACGGTTGCGGATACCCGGTATGCTTTAACACAGACGAAGTATGTGAAAGGCATTCTGACCGGGCCGTGTACTCTTGCATATGCGCTTAAGATTGCAACACCCGCCTACCGGAACCGGGACGAGCTGGTACTGGATCTTGCGGCGGCCCTTCACTCGGAAGCGAAATTCCTTGCAGCGAGCGGCGCATACATGATTCAGGTGGACGAGCCGATCCTCTCGACCGGCGCGATGGATATTGAGACGGCAAAAGAAGCGCTCAAAATTATTTTCCGGGATATTGCAACACCGTCGTGTATTCACACATGCGGACGGCTGAATACGATCTCGTCGGAGTGGACGCGGCTGCCGGTAGATGTGATCGATTTCGAGTACTCGGTAAGCCCAGACAATCTCTCCGACATCTCGCGTCATGATCTGCGGAACAAAAAGATCGGCTGCGGATGTGTGAAGAGTTCCGAGCCGGAGGTGGAGCCGGTCGAGGAGATCGAGAAACGGATCCGATCCTGTGTGGAGGTGTTCGGCGCGAAAAATATTCTGATCGATCCCGACTGCGGCCTCCGGATGCATACGCCGGAGGTGGCGTTTGCGAAACTCGCGAATATGTGCGAGGCAGCGAGGAACGTTAGGGCTGAGCTGTAAGAAAGGAAAGGCGGGGTTACTCACCAATTGTATTTTTTTCTTGTTGACTTCATCAGTTCAATTCCGGAAATAAAATTTGGTTGAGGATCATGCACATCAGGAACAGATCAGCAGTTCATCCTGATATTAAACCGCATACAATACTGATTCCCACGCATTGTTTCCATCACCCGCTTTGTACTGCCGGAGATAGAGTTTGTATGACGGATTTAATTGCAGGATGTATTCGGGAATCTGCCAGAGATCGTCGGGTTTGTGATACACACAGATTGCGAGTTTTGGTTTTTCCATTATGATATGATTTTTTGCTCCCGTCAGAGCATCCAGTTCAAATCCTTCGATATCCATTTTGATGAACGTGACAGGTTCATTGATATCATCGTCAAGAGAAGTTATCTGAACCTCTTGATCTCCTGACTGTGAGATATGAGATCCTGAACCTCCTGATGATATCTTGAGTGATGCTCTTTCTTTTCCGACACCCGCATTTCTCAAAACAATTTTATCAAATACTTCTCCTTCCCATGTTGAGAGATAGTGGGATGCCTTTTCATAGTTCCCTTTTTCTGGTTCATAGAGATAGATTTTTGAAAAATTTCGTATCCGGCTGATAAACATCTCAGTAGTATCTCCAACAAATCCGCCACAGTCCACAAAAACTTCACTGTCAGTGAACTGCATAATGTTCTTGTCGAAGTACTGGTTGAATATGAAATCACTCTCAGCATGGAGCAGTTCAAAATCTCCGGTGATTCTATATCGCAGAATGCACATCAGGGTTTTTCGAGATTTTTCATCACTGAGAAGATCATACAGTTTCTTGTACTCTTTCTCATGTTCCAGTATTTTGTAAGAACCACCATAGCCAACCTGCTGATCTCTTTTACCATACACTATTCGTCTGAGTTTATACAAAACAGAGGTGGCGCATCGAGAATGCCTGAAGGGACATTTATTCCATGCGCTTGTACACCATTGTCCAAAACGAATACCACTATTTTCAGTTTTTGATGTTTTGAGAGATTGATAATAGGTTTCTATAGGCTCTGCTCTGCTCTGCTCTGCTCTGCTCTGCTCTGCTCTGCTCTGCTCTGCTCTGCTGTTGCGACATCCTACAATATACTCACATGTCAAATGACATAAAATATTCTAAAGAAAAAAATGATCAGGAAATAGTACATAACACCCCATCAGATTACGACGCGTATAAAAAAGAATCAATCCCCAAACTGCACCACATCGATTCTAAGGTGAAATGTATCAAGTCACCCTTCCCACTCAGGCCCGAACACTAATCCGTGCTGAATAAAGGATCTTGGCAGATTCCAGTTGGCAACAGACGACTGATAACAGGTTTTACAGGATTCAGGCATAGCCCCGGGATCATTCACTGTCGCACGGAATGACTGATACAAGGGATGATTCCACAGATCATCACACGTGCTCATCTCATCAATATGCAGAAATTTTATGGGAGTTGACATGCACGGGCGGATGTAACCATCAGATCCAATAAACAAATCACGCCATCCAACATAGCAGGGCCGGTGAAGTGCTGACTCTGCAGGATCTTCACCCTGAATGTAGGGAAGCTTTAATTTGATACCAGAGGAGTCGGCTTTTGCGGCAGCCTGATCAAATACAGCACGAACATCATCCTGCATATTGAATAGCGTCTGAGAGTCAAGATCACTTCTGAACGAGGTGAAATAGACGATCTTTACCTCATCAAGACCAATGTCTGCCGCGAGATCAACCATCTCCGGAATCTGATGATAGTTGTCTTTCATCGCGGTGAACACAAAATTGATGTACGGAGCAGTAAGACCGCGAGCATTGCGGATGGAAATAATATTTCTCAAAGATTCGGTGATCTTTTGGAAACTATCCCCCTTACGAATCCGGTCATTCATCTCCGGAGTGGAGCCGTCAAGACTGACTGCAATGATATCCACATGATAATCAAAAATTGCATCCGTCAGATCATCAAGTTTCATGCCGTTTGTACAGAAATATTTCTTCAAGGGAAACTGATCCACGTATTTCAATATCCCCATGAAGTCCGGATGGATAGTAGGTTCACCCCATCCCATCAAAGTTATTTCTCCAGAGTGAGAAAAAAGAGGTGACAACTTTTGCAACCACTCTAACTTGAACTGGGTTGGATGAAATTCAACGGCATTTCTGCCGCACATGATACACGAGAGATTGCATGCATTCGTCAGCTCACATACAATCCTCCTTGGGTAGTAAATAGGGCAGTAGAAATATATGAGAGTGACGTGGATACTTATTGATGATAATTCGGGCAAAAAATAAGGAATTATTTCAACACCACGGACTGACAAATATGCAACGGAAAAATCAGGCTCAAAATGAAGCTGAGTCTGAGTCGGGACAGCTCATCTTGAAATCCTACCCAAGAAGGATTCAATATACATAAAATATAAGGGTTCGTCAGGACGATGCAACCCACCGCATCACATACTCATCATGGCCGGTCTCGGTCTTGCGGCGGGACAAAACCGCAAACCCTCGTTTTTCATAAAACATACGTGCCGCAGAATTTTCCACATACACACAGAGCATGAGATCGTCTGTGCTCTCCTGCACATAACGGATCAAGGCAGAACCAACTCCCCGGCCCTGACAATCCGACGCAACAAACAGTGCACCGATCGTATTTCCGTCAAGAACACTGAGAAAACCGCAGACACGATCCTCTTTTACAAAAACATACGTCACGGAAACCGGCAGATACCGGTCCCGCACGACGGAAAACTGTTCCCGCCAATACGAAGCAGGAATGAAATCATGGGAGTGGATGCTTGCGGAGAGCCAGATGTCCATCACACTCCCGGCATCCTCCGGAGTAAACAGGCGGATCATAAAAATCAGAGGAAGGTTACTGCCGCAACCCCGACAAGAACAAGTGCCACAAGAAGGATCACACCCGCATCCGCCGCATGGTACGTCAGCTTCCTCCGGTATTCGGACGCGAGACGGTAGCCCCGCATATCGATCGTAAGACCGAGGGTATCGGCCTTTGCAAGCGAGTTCAGCATCAGCGGAAGCATCACAGGCCCGAGCTGTTTGACCTTGCCTATCACACCGCCGCCGGGGAAGTATCCGCGGGAAAGCTGTGCCTCGTTGATCCGGGCACCCTCCCGCTGCAGCGTCGGGATGAACCGAATGGCAATCAGAAACATCAGCGCATAGTCTCCCGGAACCCGCAGAGTGTAGAGAGCGTTCACCAGATCCCGCGGCTGAGTCGAGATGACCAGCAGCTGGAACGCAAAGATGAGAACCGCAAACCGCAGCGCCATCTGAACCGCGAACAGAATTGCACCGGTTGTTACCGGCAGAAGACCGTCCGGCAGCAGATAGAAGAGAACATCTCCCGTAGCGTTCGTCAGAATCGTCAGGACAACAAGTGCAAGACCAAGGATGATTAAGAGCGGTACCTGACGGAGAAGAACCCTGAAGAGTCCTCCGGCGACGGCAACGATCAAAACGATCGCAATCAGTCCCGCAAGAATCGCAAGATTCGTCGTGAAGATCGCGGCAAACATCATACCGACCGCAAAGATGATCTTCGTCATCGGAGAGAGACGGTGAACAAACCGGTCGCCCGGAATGTACTGCATGATATCTTCCATGTTCATGCACCTCCGCGGACGGCGGTCACATGACCCGCTTCCATCTCGACAATCCTGTCCGAGAACTTTTCGGCGAGTGCCGGATTGTGGGTGACCATCAGAATGGTCTTTCCGGCGTTACGCATGCCGGTCAGTACCCGCATAATCTCATACGATTCCTGCATGTCAAGACCGGTAGTTGGCTCATCCATAATGACAATCTGCTGATCCATAGCAAGCACACACGCAAGAGCCAGCCGCTGGCGTTCGCCGCGGCTGAGGTGGCGGGGATTGACATGTGCCTTGCCGCCCAGCCCGACGGCGACAAGCGCCGCACGGGCGGCGGCCGGGTCCGGGTTGCCGACATTTTTGAGACCGAAGAGAATCTCCCGCTCACAGGTGTTCTCAAACAGCATCGTGTCCGGATTCTGGAACACAAGCCCCACGGTTTTGGCAATCTCAGAGACGGATTTTCCGGTGATGTCCTCACCGTTCAGGACAACATGCCCGCAGTCCGGGCAAAGCAGACCGTTGAGATGCTTAACGAACGTCGTCTTACCAGAACCGTTCTCACCGAGAATGGCAACAATCTCACCTTTCGCAAAGGTGAGCGAGACATCGTCCAGCGCAAGAACCTCGCCGAAACGGTGGGTCAGGTGCTCAGCGGAAAGAATTGTTTCGCCGGGGACGGAGGTCTTGGGAATCTCCGGGCAGGTGAAGGTTTCTGCGACCGGTTCACCATCGTACACGACTCTCCCGTTCTCCAGCCGGATCATGCGGGTCGCATAACCGAGGGTTTCACCGGTCATGTGTTCAACGAGAACAACACTGTGACCGCGGTCGGTAAGACTTTTGAGCAGCATGTACACCTGACGACGGGCATTTTTGTCAAGCTCGGAGGTTGCCTCATCGAGAACAAGTATCGGCGTTTCGCGGGAAAGGGCCGCGGCCATGGCAACACGCTGTTTTTGTCCGCCGGAAAGTGCGTGCGGAGCACGGTCTTTGAGATGACCGGTACAGGTAATCGTGTAGATCTCATCGAGTTTTTTCGCAACCTCGTCCGCAGAGAGACCGCGGGTCTCAAGACCAGTGAGAATCTCCTCTTCAACGGTCGTGAAGATCAGCTGGGCGTCAGCATCGTCGAAGACCATGCCGACCTGCCGGGAGAGATCGGTTACGTCCTCATACTCGTCGGCATATTTTCCGGCGATGGAAATGGAACCGGTCAGATCGCCGCCGTAGGCATGAACGAGAACTCCTGAAAGGGCGCGGGCGAGCGTGGTCTTTCCGGCACCGGACGGGCCGCTGATGACAATGAACTCGCCTTCCCTGACGGTAAGGGAGACGTCATCAAGCGACGGGGTGTCGGCTGCCTGATAGGTGAAACCGACGTGATCGAGAACGATCGGTGTTCCCGCAAGCGCGGGGACGGTGTGTTCCGTCTTCGTCACAGTGCGGGTCTTCTGCATGACGGTGGTTGCCGGCATGGCAACTATCTGGGCAATGATGGTGTTCACAATCACGGCACTGGCAACGATCGGAACCATGGCAATCGCGAATGCGAGCACCGTCCCGACCGTGGCGTCGGGCGAGGTTGCAAGCATCACGCAGCAGGTGATCCCGATGAAGGAAAACCCGCTCGCAGGAGTTGCGACCGCGGTCGCCACTGCCGGAGCAAGCCGCGTGTGATCCTTGATCAGTTTATAGACCGCAAGACACACAACCGCACCGATAGGTTCGGAGATGAGATTTCCCAGCGGAAAGACGGAGTGCGAGAAGACCGCACAAATGATACCGGCCACAAGACCGATACCAACCGCTTCCCGGAACTTCGGGACAACGAGGATGATCGCAAGACAGTAGAAGGCAATCGTTAAGTTTGCAACGATTGCTCCCGGCACAAAGAGCGAGATGTACCGGGCGATTGCCCCTGCGGCAAGCAGTATACCTACCAGGGCAATATCGCGTGATTTCATAATAATGTACTTCCGTGATTTTGTTATTGGGCAAACATTTCGCGAAGCTCGCGTCTGAGGAGCTTCCAGCCGTTTACGCGGGGGAGAGCGTCCACCGTGTAGAGTTTTCGGGGAACTTTGTATCCTGCCAGATGTTCTTTGGCGAATGCAAGAAGTCCGGCATCCCGATCCGAGCCGTCCCGGCCCGCCCGCCATACGACGGCGGCAACGGGAATCTCACCGCGATGGGGATGGGGAACACCGAAGACGGCAATTTCTGCGACGTCCGGGTATTTGAGGAGGGCTTCTTCGACCTCGGTCGGATAGATTTTCCAGCCGGACATGACGATCATGTCCTTTTTGCGGTCGGTCAGGCAGAGGCGGTGGTCGTGATCGAGATACCCGACGTCGCCGGTGAGGAACCAGCCGTCCGCAAGGAATGCACGGGCGGTTTCCTCCGGCATGTTCCAGTATCCTTTGGCGACCGCAGGACCCCGGAGGGCGATCTCGCCCGGTGTTCCGGGGGGAAGTTCACGGGAAGCGTCGGTCTCATCAACGATCTTTACTTCAGAGAAGCAGACCGGATGTCCCACACTCTGGAACCGGTCGGCGGAGGCGTAATCCTCAGGCCGGATGACGGTACCAGTACCGATTACAACCGTCTCCGAAAGGCCGTAGGCGTTGATGACCGGGATGTTGTAGCGGTGATGGAAGTTTTTCCAGATTTCGTGATGCAGGGGGCCGCCGCCGGAGATGATCTCGCGGACGGTTGCAACTGCGTCTTCGGTTCCGGCGGGGGCTTCCACCAGTGAATGGATAACCGGCGGCATGCCGGCAAGCACGGTGACCTGGTGTTTTTTGCAGAGCGCGAGATATCTGTCCGGGTCGTAGCGTTCCATCATGACGTAGCAGGCACCCGCACGCATGGCGGCAATGCCCCATGAGATGCCGACGTGCCCCATCGGGTAGATGCCGAGATAGACGTCGTCCTGTTTGAGGGTGAGGACGTCGCAGACGTTGTGAATTGCGGCAAGCCAGTTGCCGTGGGTGAGCATGGCACCTTTGGGTTTTCCGGTTGTGCCGCTGGTGTACTGGAGCTGGCAGAGGTCATCGGCGCCGGTCGGTTCCGGGGAAAGTACCGGGGAGGTGCGAAGCTCCTCGATGTTTTCCGGGACATACACGGTGACACCGAGATCGTTTGCTGCGGCTGCGCCGTCCGCGTCGGTGATGAAGACGTGTGCTCCGGCATTTTCGATCATGTAGGCAAGTTCGCCTGCCGTATAGACGCGGTTGGTCGGAACGGCGACTGCGCCGATCCGCCAGAGGGCGAGGTAGGAGAAGAGGTATTCGGGGCTGCTGTTGAGGTAGAGGATGACCCGGTCGCCTTTGGCAACTCCAAAGGATTTGAGGGTGCGGGCAATTCCTGAGATGATTCCGAGAATCTCGGATGAGGTATAGGAGGTGTTTCTCTCGGGGCAGTGGAAAACCGGCTTTGCAAGGCGGCAGGTATTTGCATCGAGGAAGGTGGTTATATTCAGCATCACATATCACTACTTACAGACGTTGATGTATATTTATGTTCATCAAAGATATAAATGTGATCGCTTTGGTGGTTCTGCACTTTTCTTCCGGAGCAGACCGCGGACAAAAGTACAAAGCCGTCACTTGCAAAACATCTATCTTCCAAAACACGCATATATTCACGTATCTATGGCAGATGCACGAGAGGGGACAATTTCGTATGAGCGGCCGGTCTGCTCACGGGTAATTCCCCCGCAGATTGATGAGGAGACCGCACGCGGTATTGTCCGCAAATGGCTGGGCTCTGATCAGATTCCTTTTGTTCCAATCGAGAAGGTGCGGTTCGGGAAGGCGGTACTGGTGTACTATCCGTTCTGGCGGTACCGGCGTGAGGACGGCGGCGAGGACAAGACGATCTACCGGCCGGCCTGTGGTACGCTTCTGACGGGACTGCAGAATATGAAATACTACCATGACGCGGAAATTATCGAAACACCGGAGGATGCGGTTGTTTTGCCGGTGACCGTGGATTCCTCCGTGTATCTGCCAGAACTTCACGGAATTGCACGCGGTGAGGAGCTGATCGGGGTGCCGCTGTGGCTGATCAGTTACAAGATGAAGCACAATATCTACATGATTGAGGTGGAGGCGCATTCCGGGCAGGTTCTTCCGGAGTGGCATCCGGTCAAGGAGCCGGTGAACTGGAAGAAGACGGCACTTACGGCGTTTATTCCGATGTTTCTGTTAAGTCTTGTTGCGATTTACTTTAATCCGTGGATCTTTGTGATCGTGGTGATTCTGCTGTTCATCTTCCTGTATCAGAGCGAGATGCTCGGCATTATTACGGTTGCGGAGAAGGAGGAGCCGCATGGGCCTTGAGCGTTCGATTGAGGATCGCGTCGGCGAGGTGATGTACCGGCCGCGGGTGACGAAGGGTGTTGCCGACCGGACGATCCGTGACTGGTTCACGAAGGGTATCAAGGCACCGGATCTGCCGGACAAGGCGGCGATGACGGAGCTGTATCTGATCTATATTCCGTTCTGGCGGTTTGTTGCGCAGGGGAAGGCGGTTGCCTGCGGGTACTCGGAGTATGATGAGAAGACCGGTAATACGATACGGAATATCTACAAGGAGCTGATCGATGATGAGTTTGTGTGGACGGAGGTTGCCTGTGATACGGGAAAGTACGGTATCACAAAGCTCTGGCTTGAGCCGGGAGGTGAGATTGCCTATACGCCGGGCAGGGTTGTTGCGATGGAACCGGGAGGGTCGGCTGTTGAGGCGAGCAGACGGGGACGCGAGGCTATCCGGCAGATGATTGATGATACGGCAGCGAAGAGGATTGATACGCTGACGCTGGAGAAGTCGTTTCTGCTGCCGAAGGTGTTTGAGCTGGTGTATGCACCGGTCTGGATTGCCCACTATGCGTATCAGGGCGGAGATTATACGGCGATTCTTGATGCGGTGCGGGGGGAGATTCTCGGAGGGACGGCACCGATCAATCTGACGGCGCGATCACGGATGATGATTCTGTCGCTTGCGGCGGGCGGTATTATGATCGGGTCGTCGCTTGCGATGCTGCTGCATGCAGGTACGCATCCGTTGTCGGAGATGTTTCAGGTGATTCTGCTGCTGCTCGGTATTGCGATGTCGATGGCGGCGTATCCGGCGTTTAAGGAGGGCAGGACGTTTGTGAGTTCGGGGACGATGAAGAATATTACGAGTCTGCGGCCGGCGGTGCGGGTGCCGAAGAAGCTGACGGATCATGAGATTCTGAAACGTGATTCGACGATTCTGTTGTGTCCGGTCTGCGGTGAGAAGGTGGAGCAGCCATGGGGCGAGGTGATTTCGGTCTGTAAGCAGTGTCACCGGCTGCTGAATGTGACGAGTGATGAGGTGAAGGTGGTGCCGTATGATATTGCCCGGCCGGATATGCTTGCGGAGGCGGCGATGGAGAGTGAGCCGGAGTACATTCCGTTCTGGAAGTTTGAGGTGGGGATTGCGGTGACGGATAAGCTGCGGGGCGGCGATACGGAGACGGGGCTGCCGGATATCTCCGGCAGCCGCAGTTATTATATCTGTGCGGCGGATATTCCCCGGTATCTTGCGGAGCGGTGGGAGATCGATCTGACGATCCGTAATCCGGAGTTTACGGAGCTGCCGCTGGATAAGCGGGTGGAGCTGAAGCCGGTTGTGATTAATCAGAATACGGCAACGGATCTGTCGGAGTTTTTGTTCCTCCGGTATGAGGAGGAGAAGCCGGGTATTTTGCAGGTGCTCCGGTATGAGTTTGCGGTGAAGGGTTCACGGATTGTGTACGTTCCGTACTTTGTTGAGGATAAGACGTTCATTCCGGGAATCTGAAATATTTTTTTCGAGGATCAAAGGGGGACGGGCTGCACGGTATGAGGCAAAATATCATAATGTCTACCAACCAACAAACATACATAGCCAGATGTCCCCCTACCAAAGTATCAAAGACGACGTTCTTTCTAAACTAAAGACACATCTTCCCGAAATTCAGGAAAGATTTGGTATTGAAACCATTGGTATATTCGGTTCTGTGTCGCGGGGAGAGGATACGCCGGAAAGCGATGTTGATGTTCTGTATTCCTTTTCCGCGGGTCATGGAGGAATGCGGGACATGGCCAATCTGAAGTATTATCTGGAAGATCTCTTCGGGAGAGAAGTCGGGCTGGTCTCTCTCAAATATGTGTCACCGCTTATCCGTGATGCAGTCGCCTATGATGCTATTCTCTATGGACGGGAGATGAGCATTGCGTGACCATGAATACATCCCCGGTTTCGGATAAAATCCCGCCGTTTCTTGAAACCCTGAACGCAATTCACACGACGTCAACAGACGTCACCGAATAACTCACCGGGAATGGGATGAGAAAAAACACAGTCGGTATGTTTTTTCCGGGAGAGAACTGATGGGAACGGATGAATATTTCCCACGAGACCATAGGAATATTCGGTTCTGTGTCGCGGGGAGAGGACACGCCGGAAAGTGATGTTGATGTTCTGTATGCATTTCGTTTTGGTGGTCTGCCGCTACGGAGTTTTTTGCATTCAAACGGTATCTGGAGGAGTTATTCGGACGAACGATGGATTTAGTACCAGTGAGATGGATGGATCCACTTCTTCGTCCGTATATTGAGCAGGATATGATTCTGTTCCAGACAGGGGAGGCTTTGGCATGAAAGCTGATATGAAATGCACAGACAGATGTTGAAGAGCTGTATTCATTCCTGGTGGATATCTGCGACATGTGATCCGGAATGACGTACTCGTGATGATTTATAAAAAGATTTAAAAAATGCGGGTTTATTCGGTCTTAAGCATTTCCGAGTATTTTCGATCCGCTTCTTTCAGCGCTGCCATTGCTTCCATTGCTATTTCGTGGTTGCGCTTTTTGTCTTCCGGCGAGCGGGTGTCGGGAAAGACGCGTCCGAGACTGAACATTGTCTCACATGATGCCGGTTTCATATACTACATTATAGTGCTGTGAGGATATAAACAAGCGCCTCGTCGTCAGGCAGAAATTCACCAGCGGGACTGTGAATTATTTCCTGAATGGCATACCGGATATCACGCGGAAGCAGTACTTCCTGTTCTTTTGCATCCATGTATAATGCCGGAGTTCCACGCAGGACGCTGCGGGTGAGAAAGACACGTTCGTTGTCCGGGTTGTATCCGGCATACTGCCTTGCAACACCCGGATGCAAAGAAAAGCTTCCATAACCGGGATCCGCGATAACTTCAGTTTCGCTCATGCCCGAAACCCAGCCGGGGTCTCCAAGACCTTTGATCACCCATACATCTTCCGAGAGCGTACTTTTCAGAATTGCGCTGTCGAGGAGATCCCGGAGCTGCCAGAAGAGGTTTTTGTCATGGGGCGAGAGAGATGCAAGAAAGGGTTCGTCCCGCAGTGCCCGGTTGATGACGAAGCAGTCCTGATGCCGTTCGGAGGAGAGGCAGCAGTCCCAGTGGTGTTCGGGGAGGCCGATGTCCTGATAGCCGAAGAGTGCCAGGATTTCTTCGCGGGTGAGATCCTTTCGCGATGCGTACGGAGGGTGAGGGTACGTCCCGCGACGATCAAAGGGAGGGATCGGTTCTTCAACGCGGGTGTCCTGTTCTGCTGGCAGAGGATATCCGGACATGAGGAAGGGATCGGTTGTGGAGAAATATAAGAGTTCCCCCGCGGAAGGCGTTGTTCCAAAAGAGATCGGAGTGTGCCGGCATGCCGGTTACAGAGCGGTTACATCCGAGATGCGGGAAAAATATTGCCGGAGTTATTTGCTGCCGTACTCTTTGGGTTGCAGGGAGGAGACGACGGAGATCATGGCGTCATATTTTTCTTCCATGGCTGCGAGGCGCTCTTCAAGAAGATCTGATTGTTTTTTCAGTTCCTGAACTCTTCGCATTTTCAGGACATGGGCGTATTCTTTTACGGCTGCCGAGACTACATCACTTTTGTTGTTGAATTTTCCTTCATCTATCAGGCTGTCAATGATCGCGACAACGTCAGGAGAAGCATAGTAGGTGATTCGTGTTTTAATTGGTTGACCAGGGATTCGTGCCATTTCTGTGAGGTATGGTTACAGATGTTTTGTTCGTCTGCTGAGTGGGGAGGGTGTTATTTGGGTGGGGTGTTATCCTCATTTCTCTGTTCCAGGGAAGAGAATGCTGCAATGAGAGAGGCATATGTTTCCTCCATCAGGTGAAGACGCTCTTCAAGGCGGAGATATTTTTCTTCCAGCTCACGAACATAGTCAATGTCCTGATTGTGGGAGTAATCCAGAATTGCAGCGGATATTACGTCACTTTTGTTATTGAATTTTCCCGCACGGATCATGTCATCGATGATCTTCACGATTTCAGGACGCGCATAATACGTAATCCGTGTTTTGATTGGTCTTCCGGGTATTCTTCCCATTTGTTAGCAGTTTGACGGGAATACATACTCATTTTTGGCTTGTTTTTGCATTCAAATTGACTCCATTATAAGATAGATTAATAATATGTCAGAAGTACAATGATTAGTGTGATGTTATTAATCACCAAGAACTGAGGATAAGAAGGTCACATTACGGCTGTTCCCTATGATGGGTGGCCCGGATTGAAGATTCAGTGTGGTGATGAATGATCACGAGGCGAACTATGAAAAAACATGTATTGTTAGCGGTAGCTGTCGTGCTACTCTGTGTGCTGATGACAGGAGTTGTCAGTGCAGAGAATGTAAATGCCGATACTACGCCAAAAACCTACTTTGTTGATGACACAAATGGTGTTGATACAAATGATGGTCTGTCATCTGAGACAGCATTTAAAACAATTCAGAAAGCTGTTGATACAGCACGCAACGTTGAAGAAAACGGAGATACAATTCTTGTAGCTGATGGGACGTATGATGTAACATGCCAGAACACAAAGGACACAGCACGACCGGGGGTCCAAACGGAATCTGGAGAGAATAGTTATACCAACCTGTACATCACAAAATCTGTCACAATCAAAGCAAAAGACGCTGACAAAAAACCAGTTCTGAATGCACAAAAGAAAAGTGGGATGGGTTATGCACAGCAGACCGTTTACATTGCAGCAAGCAATGTAGTTCTTGATGGATTCAAAATTAACCCGATTAAAGATTATCCCAACAAAGTTGTTGAAGTAATTGCTGTGGACTCTATTCACTCTACAGTGACAAATGTGACAATCCAGAACTGCGAGATCGAGGGTTATCTCACTGGGAATGATGATACAGCTGCTCCTATTTACATTGGCTCCTCTGGTGTTGGTTCCTATACCCTACAGAATAATATTCTAAACGGAACTGTTTGTATTGTAAATGGTGCCGGAAATGCCATGACATCTGGTGAAACGGCAAAAATTATCAATAACCAGATTACTAATGGAGCGCTCTACCTTACAGGTAAGAGAAACTCAGGGTGGGATCCCAATTCACTGGAAAAACTCCCAGTTATTGAAGACAATAACTTGGGAACAGAAATTGCGAAGATCAATGGAGTCGATACTACATTTGTTATTCGTTCCTGTGACACTGACAGCAACAAATTACTGTCCGCTGATCAGATGAAAAATATTCTTTCAAAGAATACCCTCACCGGATATACTAGTGGAAAGGTTGTTGATGCATCCGAAAAGAGCTACGAAGCAACTTTGAGATACCTTGTTCCAGACGGAGTTATTGTTACTGAATTCTCCGTGTTAAAAGAACAATTGAAAAACGGTGGTACTGTAACTCTTGGTACGAACATTGATGGCACCTACACCGACGACTCCGACAGAGTCTACATTGACAAAGTTGTATCCATACTCGATCTGAATGGAAAAACTCTGACGGTGACAAGAAACACTCCTGCAGGGATGACAGAGAACACCAAGGACAACAAGGGGTTCATAAAAATTAGTGGAGAAGAGACGAATCAGGGGTCACTCAGAGTAACTGACAGTGTTGGCAATGGTAAAATTAATCTCAAGAAAGAAGGAGTTGCTGAGGCAACACTGTTCTTTGTGAGCACTTACGGAAAGATCGTCATCGATACCAAAGACATCACACTGACTGCACCACAGTCGGTCATTGGTGGTAATGGAGACGGAACACACACGCCCCCTACCATTGAGATCAAGGGCGGTACACTCACCAGCACTGAGGGAGCTGCAATCTTCCTTTCCGCAAAAGACAGTAAGATGACCATGACCGGAGGTTCTGTTACCGGAAAGAGCGGTCTTGAAATTGTTTCGGGAACTTACACCATTTCGGGCGGAACAATCACCGGTAATGGCGACTACTCAGAAAATGTTGCAGCACCTTCGAGTGGATCTCTGGAAGACGGTTCCGGCATTGTCCTGCGGACGACGGATAGTTATAGTGGAAACATCGCCCTGACCATCTCCGGCACGGCAAAGATCGTCAGCGAGGAAGGAGTTGCCATCCGTAACTATGTTCGTGACAGCGATCTGAGTTCCAAAACATTCTCCGTAGAGATAAAAGAATCTGCAAAGATTGAAGGAACAGCAGCAGCAATTGCCAACCAGAAATACACTGGAGAAACGCCAGCATTTACAAAATCCACATTTACACTCAGCGGTGGAAATTATCTTGCACCTTCCTACGCTAAACTTCTCGTTGGAGAGCCAAAAGTTCAGTATGCAGAAAATCACGCCATGAGTGACACGCCGGTCAAAGACGGGTACTACGCTCCAATCACTGTACAAAAACAGGAGACCCCTGCAACATGTGATGAAACAACTAAAGTGGTCAGTGTATCTGATGGAACGGCAGTACCATCCACAACAAATCCCAACGAAGTAACCGTCATTCCAACCGGCAGCGACAAAGTAATCCTGACACTGACATATGAGAAGGCACCAACTGTTTCTACTGATGGAAAGACCGTTACACCTCAAGATCCAGCCGATCTCTCAAATGTGAAAGCTGTGTACAATGAGATAACTGTTCCGGATACCTCCGGAGCCGTTCAGGCAAAACTTACCCTTGCGGTAACATCCGGTACGGAACTCCTCGATTCCGATAATCTTCCAACCATCTCCACCGAGATCAACGAAGATGCAAAAACCAAACTTGAGGAAACAGCCACCCTGATCTCCATGGTCACCGTGGACATCACCAAGATCAAATCCAAGAACCCGGTACTTACCCTCACCTTCAAAGTACCCAAGTCATGGTTCGCCGGAAAAGACCTCAGTGCAGTCCGTGCCTATCACTTCGACGGAACGAAGATAGTGGACAAAGGTGCTCCCCAGATAACTGAAGATGGAACCAACTATGTATTCACCATAACCGCCACCGAAGCATCACCCTGGGGACTTGGACTGAAATCCTCCGGCCCTGCACCGGGACCGCAACCGCAGCCGGTTTACAGTTCCGGTGACGGCAACATGGAGAACGCCTTCCGTGTCCTCTTCGAGACCTCCGGCGGCAGCTTCATCAGTCCCTCAACCGGTCTCTCCTACGGCGACAAGATCAGCCAGCCGCCCGCACCGACCAAAGACGGCTACACCTTCGGCGGCTGGTACACGGACAGCGCATGCACGCAAAGCTGGAGCTTCGCCTCCGGCATCAACGGAGACATGACCCTCTACGCAAAGTGGACCAAAGCCTCCGGCAGCACAACTACCACGACTGCAAAGCCCACCGTAACGGCAACAACAAAACCAACCTCTGCCCCGGTATCGACGCAGTCCCAGAACGGCGCTGCCACCACCGCAGCACCGGTCACCACCACGGCCGCAGGCGTCACGCCCGTCTTAACGCAGGCACCCGCCCCGGCCGCAGGACTCTTGTTCGGACTCCTCGCAGCAGGAATCCTCATCAGAAGAAGAGACTAATCTCTTCCTCTATTTTTCCAAAACAACCCAGAGCAAAAAAACCGGCCGGCGGCAGAAGGCACTCTGCAAACGATAGAACGGAAAGGGGAACCACCGTTCCCGCCTCCTCAGGAGCAGTCCCGGACGGGGAGTCCGGGAATCCTGTCTGAAAAAAATCGTAAATCATCATAAAATTCGTAAACACAAGCATTCCGTTCATCGAAACAAGCACACACCTTTGCAGACTGCCTGCCGAAACCGGCACAAAATCCGGTCGCTCACCATGCCCGTGTACTCCTGAATCATCAACACCAGAAAAAGATTAGTCTTTCATAAGATCAAGATCGGCATAGCGGGCGACTAACTCGGCATGTCCAATCCTGCAGGAAACCATCTCAATAAATTCAGACTTCGACAGGTGAAGCTGTTCAGCCATACGGGACTGCAGCTCATCCCCAATCTCCTGACCATTGTGACTCATGTGGGTTTTCACATTGACCATACGTCCCTCAGTACAGAAAACGAAGCGACAGTGATCCGTCCTGCCCGGCTTTACGAGAAAACCCTTCTTTTTCAGAGCACTCTGTACCTTATCCGCTTTCAGAACTGCCAAAATCTCACATCCACACACTATCTTTCAGCAGTTTACCATACGCAGCAGCAGAAGGATACATCGGCGTATCCGGATCAGTGAATATGTCGTAATCATCCGCAAACATCAGCCTGGCCTTTTCCAGACCTTCGGAAAGCGTCCTGCAGGTTATCAGAAAAGAATACTCATCATTCGTTAAAATTAACGATTCATCCTCCTGAATCGTGATTTTCAGCGGCATGGGCCGCTTCAGCTTTTTTAACTCATCGTGGACATAGACCGTATGCAGGAAGACAACACCCCCCTCCTCTCCTGTCTCGCCGATATCAAGCACGTCCAGCATCTGCTCAAGAACATCATCATACGTCTGATTTCCGCGTTTTTTGGAACAGACACGCTCTTTAATGTGTGCCGAGACGGTGATACTCGTTTTTTGTGGCCTCTGATCCATCGCCTGCATGATTATCAGATAATGGGGGTGATGAGATAATAGATTTTATTGTCACGGCGGCTTTGCTCCAAAAGCCTGAAACACCCCTGACTTTCAGAGTAAAATCCACGAAAAAACATCTGTTACCCTCTATACCACGATCACTCAATCTCCAGACTCACATCAGCGCACCGCACCGAATGCGTCAGAGCCCCCATACTGATCCGATCCACATCAACCCCCGCCCACAGATGAATCGTCTCGGGCAAAATCCCCCCCGACACCTCAAGCACCAGCCGGTTGCGCAGACCCCGTGCCGCAAGGGCCGCAATCGCCCCGTGCACCGCAGACGGCGTCATATTATCAAACATCAGAATATCAGCGCCCGCCTCCGCAGCCGCAACCGCATCGATCAAACTCTCCACCTCGCACTCCACCTTATGATACGCCGAATACTCCTTCGCACGGCGAACCGCATCCGCAACCGGCAGCAGAGCACGATGCGTATCCTTGATCAGAAATGCATCCGACAGCGAATCGCGGTGCGGATCCCCCCCGCCGATACGGATAGCCTTCTTATCAAAATACCGCAGACCAGGTGCCGTCTTCCGTGTCCCCGCAACCCGCACATGATCATTCACCTGTGATGCAAGCTCCTGCGCCGCCGCCGTCGCCGTTGCAATCCCGCTCATCCGTCCCAGAAGATTGAGCGCAGTCCGCTCCACCGAAAGAATCGCATGAACCGGACCCGCAAGCCCCAGAATCTTCGTTCCGGCCGCAGCACGACTGCCGTCCTCCGCCGCAACCGTCACCGAAACACCGAAGTGCTCAAACAGCCAGACACACTCCTCAACACCCGCAAGAACCATCTCCTCCCGCGCCTCAACCCGGGCAGAAACAACCCTGTCAGGAACCAGGGCAAGCGTCGTAATATCACCCGCGGGAACATCCTCCGCAAAAAAAGAAAGCAGCTGATCGGTCGGCAGCATTACTTCGACGCCTCGATCATCTTCTCAATTGCCATCCGGGCCTTTCCCGCGATGTGATCCGCAACCTGCACCGGATACACCCCGTCACGGAGCGTCACATACAGATCCGACAGCTCAATCAGCTTCATATTCGGACAGACCGCCGTATCCATCACATGGAACACCGTATCCGGATACCGTTTCTCCAGCGGATGAACAATCCCCTTCTCCGTCAGAATCACCCACTCATCCGCACTCCCGCAGTTCCGCACCATATACCCGGTCGAACCAACCAGATCGCACGCCTGCTGCACCGCAGCTGAACACTCCGGATGGCAGATGATCGTCGCGTCCGGATACGCACGGCGGGCAGACTCCACATCCCGCACCGTAAAGTTGTGATGCGTCGGGCACCCGCCGTCAGCCGGAACCGGAATAATCTCCTTGTCCGGCAGCTGGCGCTGCACCCAGCCGGCAAGATTCGCATCCGGGCCGAAGAGAATTTTCTTCTCCGGCAGCGACGCCGCAACCGCCGCGGCGTTTGCCGAAGTACAGGTGATATCGCACTCCGCCTTCGTCGCCGCGTTTGAGTTCACGTACACCACAAACGGCGAACCGGGGTTGGCCGCCTTTGCCTGCCGCACAATCTCAGGCGTCAGCTGATCCGCCAGAGGACATCCCGCCTCCGGACGCGGAATAAGAACCGTCTTCTCCGGCGAAAGAATCTTTGCCGTCTCCGCCATGAAGTACACACCGCAGAGAACAAGCGTGGACTCCTTTGCCTCCTTTGCAAGCCGGGCAAGCTCCAGCGAGTCGCCGCAGATATCGGCGACATCCTGAATCTCCGGCGGCTGATAGTTGTGGGCAAGGATCACCGCGTTCTTTTCCGCGGCAAGTTTTTTGATCTGCTGCTCGTAGTTCATGCACCAATCACCAGCGGGTTGTCAAGATTTTTCAGCAGGGTAAGAATCGACAGAGCCGCAAGATAACTCGTAGCCGGATTGTCCGGTGACGGGAGGTTTCGGATTCTGATATACGCCTCGCCGAACTCTCCCTCGAAGAATATCTCATGCATATTGCGGTCCTCCTCCGGATCCATCCACAGCTCCACATCAACATCGCGGCCGCAGGCAATCGACAGCGACTCGGCAACATTCGTGTTCTTCGGATACTGGCGGACACAATCGTGTGCCTTTCCGGAAAACAGCTGCGTCCGCTCGGTTGCCTCGCGGGAAAGCGACTTCGGGTTCTTGGTCGTGCGCAGAACGAACTTGTTGATACTACTGATCTGGCCGATACGGATATTGTCCAGTCCCATGACGGCGCCGGACGGAATATGGATCTTTCGTTTCAGATCACGGGCAGTCGCAACGAGATGTGCCCGGAACTCCTTGTCCGCAAGTGCCCCGACACTCATAATGACGATGTCCTTACCCGACTCCAGCACCTCCTGCGCATGTTCGGTGGCAGCAACAACAGACGCTGCCTCAACAATAATATCGGTTGGTTCGGCGAGGAACGCGGTAAAGTCCGAGAATGGTTTTGCATCGAACTCGCGAGCAAACTCCTCCACACGCGCCGGAACTACATCATACACAGCCGTTATTTTGAAGTTTTCCTGACCTGCAGCAATGACGCGGCCGATATTTCCGCATCCAAGCAGACCGACGGTGATCATACTACTAAATATCAGAGTGTACGTAGTTAAGGATTATGCCGGTACCAGGGATCTCCGATACTTTGATCACACTTGATTTAATGCAGAACAACCGAAGGTATCATGAGTATGTTCTCCCGATCTGTGGTGGTTCTTCTGATAGTTCTGCTTGGTATTTTCTCGTTCACGTTGCTGTGTGTTCCGGCAGAGCTGCCGCCGGCGCCGGGACCACAGGTGATCAACTCCTCCATGACGATCTCCTACGGAGAAACGTGGGAGGAGGCACAGGTCCACAGCGGGAATGAATCCTACTACGCAACAATACGGGAATGGATAGAAAATAACACTGATGATTTCCGTACGGTTGCAGAGATGTACTACTCAGCACAATACGGCACGGGAACCCCGGTATACGGAATGCAACTCGGGTGGGCAGTAACCCTTCTGGTTCCTTCCGGAACCACGATCGCGGAGATCGATCGTATCTACGGCTGGATGAACCAATCGATGGCAAAGGCAGGACTGTATAATGTCGCGGTACAGTTCAAAGGCAGTGATCTCAGAATCGGACCGGGACCGGTTGTGACGCGGACAGTACCGAAAAACACAGCGGTGAAAACCTACGGTGATACCTGGGAGGAGATATGGGAACGGGAGGGAAAGGAGTACAACTACACCCGTCTCTGGAACTGGTACGAGGAGAACCGGTACGCGGGTGACGTATGGGAGAAGGCAAACGCCTACTATGGATCTGCCGCGGACAATCCGATAAACCGGATTGAGTACGACTGGACAATCACCATTCTGACCGATCCCCTGTCCGCGGCAGAGATGGATCGCATCTACGGCTGGGTGAACGAGTCGATGGAAGCCGCCGGTCTCCGGGGGATTCCCGTGCAGTTCCGGTACGGCGGCGTATTTACCGTCAGCGGACTCACGCTCGCGTCGGAGAAGGATTCCGTGATCCACGGACCGCCGCAGCCAAACTATCTGCGATCCGTTCTCCTCATACTCTGTATCGCAGGAGTTGCCGTTCTCGGATTTTCGCGGGTACGGGAACTCCCCCAGGACCCCGCGTCGCGACCGCAGAGGATTGCAAATTTCATCGCGGAACATCCCGGATGTTCCCAGAAAGAGATCAGGGACGCAACAGGATTCTCCCGCGGATCCATTCTCTATCATCTGAAACGGCTTGAACAGAAAAAGATTGTGCGGCAGTCCGCATACGTTGGCAGCATCCGCTACTTCCCAAGAAAAAATCCGGACTCGGCACTGGAGAGGACACTCCGTACCGTACTTACGCAGGAGCGGCCTGCACAGATACTCAGTGAGATCGCAAATTCTCCCGGAATCGGGAAAAAAGAACTGGCAAAACGGATCGGAATCACCGAGACCACCCTTGTCTGGCATCTCGAACGACTGCATGATGCGGGGATCATCGACCGGTATGACGAGGGCTGCACACTCTCGTCCGCAGCCGCGGAGGTGTGGAGCCGGCCGGATGCGTGATTACTCTTTGATCACACTTGATTTAATGGAGGAGAACTGATTTTACCTTACGTATGTCACCGAAGCAGACGGCAGTTCTTCTCCTTCTTTTGTTCAGTATTGGTACTGCCGTTCTGCTCTTCGTTCCGGCGGAGATAACAGTACAGCAAAATACCGCAGACGCCGCAGAACCGGTCATGACTCCCGTACCGGTACCGATTCCGGAGAATGCAACCGTGATGAGGGTAGTCATGATGCGGGATGACAAACAGGACTACTGCGACTCGGTTATTGTCTCCTACGGAGCAACACCGCTCGAAATATGGGAGTGGACGGGGAAGGACTATGACGAAAAAGCGGCCAGGGACTGGTTCTCCTGTGTGACGGACCTGAGCGGAGAGTTCTGGAAGAGCATTGAAACATATTACGGAAGTATCGAGGACGGGCCGGTCAACCTCATCAAGTTCGGCGGCACAGCGATCACGATCCATGTCAGGAACACTACGACGCGGGAGGAAATTGATCGTATCTATACCTGGTGGAATGCCTCGATGGCTCATGCAGGACTACCTGCACTCCCGACCAAGTTCCGGTACGGAGGATCAGTGTATCTGATCGGGACCAGCACTGACAGCGCAACGATCATTGTCGGCCCGGACTTCCCGACAGAACCCTTCATCCCGCCAAAGAAACATCCGAACTATCTCCGGTCCGTTCTTCTGCTGCTCTGTATCGCAGGGGTTGCCGCTCTCGGATTTTCGCGGATGCTTGAACTCCCCCAGGACCCCGCATCACGACCGCAGCGGATTGCGGCATTCATCGCGGAGCATCCCGGATGTTCCCAGAAAGAGATCGCAGACGCCACAGGATTTTCCCGTGGATCCATTCTCTACAATCTGGATCGGTTGGAACGAAAAAAGATCGTGAGGGCTGCCGCCTACTTCAGAAGCATCCGTTACTTCCCGGTACCCAATGGCGGAGGTTCGGCGATGGAGAGGACCCTTCGCACCGTGCTCACCCGCAAGCGGCCTGCACAGATACTTCGCGGGATCGCAGAGACGCCCGGAATCGGAAAGGAAGAACTGGCAGACCGGATCGGAATTGCCGGGACAACACTCGCCTGGCATCTCCGCAGATTTGCAAAATCGGGCATTGCCACCAGAACCTCCGGCGGCTGGACGCTTACGCCCGAAGCCGCAGAGGTGTGGGAAGAACTGAACAGCTGATCAGGACTCAATCGTCCGGCTGGTACTCCAGAATATCACCGGGCTGACAGTTGAGCGCCTTACAGATAGCCTCCAGCGTGGAGAACCGGATCGCACTGATCTTGCCGGTTTTAATCTTGGAGAGATTGACGTTGGTCACGCCGACCTTCTCGGAGAGTTCGTTTAACGACATCTTCCGGTCAGCCATGACACGATCAAGTCGGAGAATAATGGGCATAGTACCTCAGAGAGTCTCATCGGCCTGCTGCTGCAGGAGCGTTCCGTACTCAAATACATGGGCAATACCATAAACAATAGCTGCGGCAAGAAGCATCTCAATACTGAGGTAAGCGGTATTCAGCGGGATCTGAATTATGATGCTGCCGACAGCTTCAATGACAGAGGGAACGAAGGCAATCAGACCCATGAAGATCGCAACCTTCTTCAGCTGCTGCCCGTTGAACCAGGTAAACGGCAGTCCCGTTTTGCGAATCTCTGCAAAGATCGTCGCCGCAGGCCAGATCATACCGGCGAGAAGTACGAGAGAGGCGAGTGCCGAGGCAAGAAACACCACAGATGCCTGCATGAACGCGGCTGCCGGATCGACACCGGCAGGAACAACAACGCCGGGACCAAACGTACTCATAAGATCCTCTTCCACGACCCATTGGGAAAAACCGGCCGGCCCTTCCACTCCGTAGATGAACGGCGTGAAAGCAACGGCGGCGATAAGCAGCAGAGTGGTAAGAACAATCAGAATCTTTCCGATCTTTAAGGCAATGTCGGCAATCTTTGCACTCTTTTGTATACTGGTTTGAATTTCAGTTTCATTCATAGGATAGACGTTCCGGACAGAGATGCCGGAACTCCTCACCAGTCTATACGTTGTTTCAGATTAATAAATTATCGTTTATCGATAAATATTATCTGAGGAACATATATTCCCCTGACAGGGAATAGTTCATCTGCGAAGGAACACAATATAACACCAGTGAAATGACCGAGAATCTGCATGTCGCCGCCGTCGATCTCGGTGCGACGAATATCCGCACCGGACTCATCCGCAGAGACGGAACCGTTATCGCGTTCCGGGCCGAAGAGGTGCCGAAGAACTCCTGTGCGGACGGGAGTGCGGTAACCGAAAAGATCGCCGCGATGATCTCTTCGATGGAGAAAGAGACAGGCACAACGCCCGATGCAATCGGCATCAGTACCGCAGGCCCGGTCAATCAAAAAGCCGGATCGGTTGTCGGATCGCCGAACATGCACTGCTCGGAGATTCTGCTCCGCGATCCTCTTGCAGGTCTGTTTCATGTTCCGGCAGTCATGCTCTCGGACTGCAAGGCAGGAGTTATCGGCGAGTACTTCTATGGCGGCGCAGACTCCGCGCATACGGTTGTCTATCTCACCATCTCCACCGGCATTGGCGCAGGCGTCATCGCAAACGGATCCCTGCTGACGGGTGCGGACGGAAACGCGGGCGAGGTGGGACACATCGTCGTTGATACCGGGTATGATATCCGCTGCGGCTGCGGAGGAAGCGGCCACTGGGAAGCGTATGCAAGCGGTGCAGGAATCCCAAAGTTCTTCCATGCCTGGCATGCAAAAAAATGCGGCGGACACTGTCCGGCAAAGGCGGACATCTCCGCCGGACAGATTTTACGGGCGGCAGAGATCGGCAGCCCTCTCTGCTGCGAGTTCGTCGAAGCACTGGCAACGATCAACGGCCGGGGCCTTTCCGCGGTGATCAACGCATACAATCCAGACCTGATCATCCTTGACGGGCCAATCATCAGAAACTATCCCTCGCTTGTCGCAGGAAAAATGATCGCATCCATTGAGCGGTACCTGCGGGTGCCGGAGATCCGGATCACCACGCTGGACGGAAAAGCACCGCTGGTAGGCGCAGCTGCCGCAGCGTTTCGGATCACGGGACAGTAACCCGAAACGCGGCTCCGGCTGAGAATCATCACCCTGCAACAGAACAAAGTTCTGCGGAAAGGGCGGAATAAAATCAGGATCACAGCAGTCCGGAAAATTTTTTTGAAGATGTGTCAGTCTGGGATCAACAGAAATAATATTTGCGGAAAATAACTCTCACCAAAGGATTACGAACGGTCCATACCCATACGCCTGGATACTGGGCGTCAACCCATACCATGGATCCTCCTGAGGAATCAGATAAGAGAGACGCAAAAATGGAAATAAAAAGAAAAAATATCCCCCTAATTATTTTTGCAATACTATTCGTATCACTGCAATCACTCCAGTTTCCCATCGTGCAGTATGCATACACCCTGCAGCAGACTGCAGAATACTCTCTTGCGGTTTACGTCATCGGTTTATTGCTGGGCGGCAGTATCGTGGCGGTCATCCCCATATTGGAAGCATATCTAACGATCAATCCGGAGTTGGGAACTCTCCCACAAAAACCGGGAATGCTCGTAAAGATAGTACATTACTCCCTTGTCTGCACTGTTCTTGTGATCGCAGTCTGGGGTGCGATAGTATCATACACCTCTCTGCCCGTAACCCATAGCGGGTTCACACAACTGGTATATCTCTATGGGATGATGATTGGCATGGCCTTGATAGTGGTGTCGTTCGGATTTAATGAGATATATCAATACGTACAACGTATGTGGTGTTAACCGGAACCGGGATGTAAGGGAGGACAGTATCAACTGCGAACTGCAGATAACCCGGTACACAGAATCAAAATAGTATGAAGGGGACGAAAACCCGTGTGCCTCACGAAGGTGACAACCACACCGCAGAACCCGCTTCAAAAAAATTTCAGAAAAAAATATTTTCAAAAAAAATTATGCAGCGTCCTCGGCAAGGCCGCTGGAAATTTTTTTCTCCATCAGATGCGGGAACGCAATACCGGCGAGGATTACCAGCACACCGACCCACTGAAGACCGGAGACAGCCTCAACCAGAACAATCGCAGCCGCAAGAACTTCAACCGGCAGCTCCGCCGCATTCAGGATCGTTGCCATACCCGTACTGATCCGCGGCGCACCGATTGCAAGGAACAGAATCGGCAGCGCAACACCGAACAGACCAAGAGCCACGCCGTAAATCAGAGAATCACCCGCAAAGATACCGGCAGGAATTGCCGCAGGAGTATCGATGCAGGCAATCAGACCGCACACAAAGATAAAACCCGCAAGCGCAATGAAAAAACTCCGGTTCATCGGGGTCATCGACGGCTCAACCCGTCCGCTCAGGAACACAAACAGCGCATAGAAGAAGGCTGCAAGCAGACCGAGCATCACACCAACCGGATTAATCTCCATACCAAAACCGGTTGTTCCTCCGGCAAGAATCGTACCGATAAAGATGATTACAACCGCAATCAGCTGATTACGCGACGGCATCCTGCGGTTTGCCACCGCCTCAATCACCACGCCCATCCACGAGAACTGGAACAGCAGAATAACTGCCACCGAAACCGGCAGATAACTCACCGAATAGAAGTAGCAGACCGTCACCAGACACATCACAATGCCCGTGAAGAACAGAACCACACCGCGTTTCCATGCAGGCATCGTACTCTTTACCGGCTTGTCCTTTCTCGGGAACAGGAAATAAACAAGAATCACTAAAACGAACAGAATAATCAGACCGTAGAAGAACTTACCGACCAGAATAACCGGAATACCCACTCCGTTTCCAACAGCAATCTTTACGATCGTCGATAAAATACCATAACAGCAGGCCGCAAGCAGCACAAGAAGCGAACACAGCACAACTGATCCGGACAGCTTTTTCAGATCCATACCAATCTGAACGTATAGTGGGTGGAGAATCGTATAATAATTATGCATTCAATTGCAGTAACTCAGAAAAAATAGATCAGTGCACAACTAAAGATGTAGAGGATATCCTCCAAAGCATAAAACATCGCTTACTGCAGGATCAAAAACAGCAGAAGAAAAAGACTTTGACGTTGATTTTTTTTGAATAAGAGATACGCGGTATACCTGAGGAATGGACCCGTGCAAAGCTACTTCACCTTCAGGCAACATCTATTGAGTACTATGGATTTTGCGGAAATTGAAACAATCACGCAGGGGGCGCTCGAAATCATGAACCCAATCTCCGAGGAAAAACTGCTGCGGGCCGGAAAGATCGCGGGGCTCGCCGCCGGCAAACGGGTTCTTGACATCGGGTGCGGAAACGGAACCGCACTCTCCCTCTGGCACAAAACCTTCGGCATCACCGGAACCGGCATTGAAGTTCGCCCCGCCTCCGCTGCCCGCGCCCGAAACATCCTTGCCGGAACACCAATCGAAATACGCTGTATCGACGCCTCCGTTCTTGCACCCAAAGAACCCTACGACATCGTTACCGCCCTTGGAACATCCTTCATCTTCGGCAGCGCAGAAAAAGCCCTCGCCCACCTCGCCGAATATGCCGACGAGAACGGCAGTGCCGTTCTCATCGGCGACCGGTTCTGGCAGACCGACCGGGTTCCTCCGGAGTTCGCCCGGGAATGGACAGAAGTCCCGACCGCCTACGAACTCGCAGTAACTGCCCGCGAACTCGGCTTCACCCTTGCCGGCATGATCACCGCCTCCCCTGACGAATGGGACACCTACGAATCATCCATCTGGACCAGTGCCCTCGAATACATCGACCTCCACGAAAACGAACCGGCTGCCGACGAACTTGCCGCCTACCTCGAACAGATTCAGGACGAATACCTCGCCTACGGACGGGAGTACATGGGCTGGGGACTGTTCATATTCCGGCAGTAATCATTCAGACGAAATCAACGACATCATAATACGTCGTTTGTGAGGATTTCATTCCACTTCAGCGTCCGCCACGTACCGTCCTCAAGAATCACCAGATCATACGCAGGCTGCACGTCCCCGTTCGCATCAAACACCCGCGGACCGCAGATGCCCACGTGCCGGATATTGTCCAGTGACTCCCGGATGCCCGCATACGTATAACCGCCGTCCTCAATACAGGCTGCAAGAAGTATAACTGCATCATACCCGTAGGAGACCGGGAAACTGATCGACGTCGCATTATACGTCTGATAATACCGCTTCGCAAACGAAGGAACCGTCAGCTTATGTGCCTGCGTAAACCCGATCATCCCCTCCGCATACAACCCGACCTGCGCCGGCACATCACTTGACGTCATCGAATCCGAACCGAACCAGACCGGATCCAGACCCGCAGCCTCTGCAGCACGCATGATCTCCACACCCTGCTCCGGATACACGATCAGAATCACCACATCCGGATGTTCCTCCGCCATTGTTTCCACAACCCAGTTCACATCCATTGGCTCATCGTCATCGATCTCAATCTCGGTGATGTTGTCAACATTGATCAGATAGTTCTCGCTCTCATGCTCAAACGACTGCATCAGACTTTTGCCGTACTGATTGTCCAGACACACCACCACAATCGAGTCCACACCCCCGATACCGCCGACGATCTTTGCCATACCTCCGCCCTGATACACATCGGATGCAACCGTCCGGTACACTGCCGGATACAGAGTCAGTGCCCCGGTCGTTGACGCAGGCGACAGCATCACAATATCAAACGTTCCGGCATACGGCGCAATCGCCAGAGAATTTTCACTCCCGATTGCCCCGATCACCACCGGAATACCGGAATCATGAACCGCTTCCATGGCCTCCACCGAAAGTTCGGGATCACTTTTATCGTCGAAGTACACAACCTCCAGCGGAACACCGCGAATACCACCGGCTGCATTGATATCCTCCACCGCCATCTCCATTCCCTGCTTGTAGCCGACACCGAAATTTGCAAGAGCTCCTTCCATCGGAAGAATAGCTGCCAGTCGTATCTTGTCTTCCGGAAGCGGTTCGGAAAGCGGAGTCCCGAACGGATGGACTCCCACCACAAACAGTACACAGACCGCGGTAACGATCAATACATCGATCAGTGTGGTCCACTTCGTACGGGGAGAGCGCTCATGATTACCTGACATGTATCTCTTCCTCCTCTTCATCTGTCTTCTTTTCCGGAGGCGTGATCAGCTGCCGGAACTCTTCTTTCAGTTTCTCCAGACTGAACTTCTCTTCCGGAACGAAAAGCACCTCGCACCGCCGCACAATGTATGCGAAGATCAACAGACCCGCGATGTTTACCATGCACATTGGCAGAAGGGTAATCGAGATGATGTTCAGCACCGCACCAGGTGCCATGACGCCGGACGGAATGGAAAGCATCGGGAAGATAACCAGCAGATGCAGACACTCAACGCCGATAGCAAGCAGGGTCACGCGGAGGAGCGTAATCCTTCCTTTCCAGCGGTAAATGGCATATCCGGCAATGACTCCCGCAGCAACGGTCGCAACAAAACAGGGAAGCGCCGTATCGCCGCCCTGTACAAACCGGTGCAGACCCCCGAGGAGACCGGCAACCCCTCCAATCACCGGCCCGCCGACAAGACCGGCGATCATGGGCCCTACATCGCGGAAGTTGATGATGACGCCTTCAACCGGAATGCCGCGGAACGTCCCGTACATGGAGATTGCACTAAACACAATCACGGTCCAGAACTTGTCGAGAATATCGGCACGACCGGAAATGAGTTTACGGAACAGCTCGGTTTTGGAGAAGATGTAGAGCACGAACACGACTACAATCATTCTCTCGATTAACGGAACACCATAGGTGAGAAATGCGGACTCCAGCAGGAGTGCGACGTAAATTGAGATCGCACTGCCAAGGCCCATGATCATCAGCCACAGGCGGTTGCCCCGTGCGTACTCCGGGAGTTTTAAGTCCAGATAGATGACGATGAACCCGAACACACCGAAGACAATCGCAGAGAATGCAGCAATTCTCCGGATGATGAGCATGGGATCGCTGATAAGAAAGGATGCGATGATGATTCCCGAAAAGACGAGAAGTATGATCTGGTAGAGTTTGTGTTCGGACGGGAGTTCATGGCCGGACTCGGCTCCGATTCCCCGGATAACTTTGGCAACCGCACGGGCACGACCATCCATACTGACGACGACTGCGCCGAAGAAGATGAAGGTGACAAGGGCGAGAAACAGGTAGGCTCCGTACGGCAGCGTTCCGACAATGTAGAGTACCTGGGTTATCAGCGTGTCAAGGCTGAGGTGGGCTCCGTGTCCCATGAAGGAGACGGCGTGCCCGGAAAAGCCGAGAAACATGAAACCAATCGTGATTGCTGCAACAAAGAAGAACCCGATCAGCACGTCAAGATTGACACTGCGGATGTATTTGCGGAAGTGGGATTCATTGAGCAGGGTACAGGTCTGTTCCGTTTCAGAGTGATGGCGGGACTTTTCATGCAGCCAGACAGAGTAGAGCATGAGGTTGAGACCGGACCCGACAACACCGATGATGGCAAGAATTGCCATCTCGGAACCTTCGGGGATGCTGGGAACGAGACCGGCAGCGAAGAGACCGAGGGAGAGCGGGAACTCAAAGAGGCAGAAAATAATGGCAAGGACAAGAATGCCGACCAGTACAGCTACGATCAGTTCAAGGATTTCGTAGGAGTTGGTACGCAGCAGGGCAAGGCAGACGAGCAGGAGGAACAGTGCGATGAGTACCGCATTATAGACGCCCGGCAGAAGATAGTCGAGGAATATCGCAGCAAACATCAGCATTGCGCCGATTGCGAGCATCTCAACAAGATAGACAAGGATGATGAGTACCGAACCCCAGTACTTGGGGCCCGGGATGCGGCTTAGAGCATCGAATATGGTGTGGCCGGTTGCAAGCGTGTAGCGGGCGATACCGTTGGTAAATGCGTATTTGAAGATAAGAGTGAACAGCACCGCCCAGATAAGAGTCAGACCGTGATGAGCACCAATCTCAATTGCTTCGGTGACGCCTGCTTCTCCCGCTGCGGTGATCGCAAGGAGAAGACCGGGGCCGAAGAAGACGAAGGTCTCCCGAAACCATTTTTTCAATTTTTGCAGGGCGGGTACTTCAATCATGGTCCGGATGCCAGAGTTTTTTTATTATAGGATACGAGAAGATATATAATCTTGGAGATGGCGATGAGTAAATTCTGGAAGATATGCGGAGTTCTGCTGCTGATCACCGTCATAGGTGCGGCGGGATGTGTTGTACCCGGAACAGAGGAAAAATCCGCAGGACTGGTGGTCGATATCAGAAACGCAGGCGATTCATTTAATGCACAGACGGTTGCCGGACTGAACCGGTCCGCAGAGGAGGGAGTTGTTGTCCCGCTTTTGTATGTGGTAAACAGTGACCGTGAAGCAGCAGAGGCGTTTGCCGAACTGGAGAGGAAGAGACCGGCGGTGATTCTTTCCACCGGCCACAGTCTGACGGAGTATTTAGCAGAATCTGCACGGAAGAATCCGGATCTGCATTATGCAACGTTTGACGGAGTGTTTCATGCGGGTTCCGGAATGCCCGGGAATATGATGAATGTGCTGTTCCGGTCAGAGGAGCCGAGTTATCTGGCAGGGTATCTGGCAGGGATGATGACGAAGACGAACACCGTCGGGTTTATCGGAGGAATGGATATTCCGGCAGTAGATCGGTTCTACTACGGGTATCGTGCAGGAGTTGAGGCCGCAGCCGCAGAGCGGGGACAGTACATTTCGGTGGAGCGGGCTGTTGTCGGTAACTTCTATGACCGTGAAGCGGCAAAGCTGCTTGCGGACGGGATGTATGATACCAGTGCGGATGTGATTTTACAGGCGGCAGGTGATGCGGGACTCGGCGTGATTGCGGCGGCGAAGGAGAGCGGGACATATGTGATCGGTGCGGATCGGGATCAGCGTGATCTTGCGCCGGAGAATATGCTGACGAGTGTTACGAAGAACCTGGAAGAAGCGGTGTATCAGACGATCACTGAGTATGCGGCCGGCAGAGTCCATGACGGTCAGGAGATCTGGCTCGGTATTGCGAACAATGCGACGGGACTTGCACCTCTGCATCCGGCAGTTCCGGATGCGGTTGCGGAAAAGATTGCGGAGTTGTCAAAGCAGATTGCAAAAGGAAGAATCGATCCCCCGGCAACGGCAGAGGAGTACGCGGCGAAATAATTTCCGCCGGATCTTTTGCAAAGCGGAGGTGTGCAGCAGACCGAAATTTTCTCGGTGGTACACCGGGGCCGCACACCTCACAGTAAATCCGCGGTAACGTTATATGTTTCCAGACGTATCATGCTCAGAACACACCAGCTGCCATCCATCGGCTCCACATAGACCAGGGAAATCGTATTTCCATCCGGATTGCTTTTTTCCAGATACAAATATCCTCCTCCCTGTTTCGCCATCATCACTCCTTCTCGGATGGTTGATACACCGTGCCTGTCGGTAAGATAGAAGATATCCTCCCCGATTTTGTCCTGATACTGAGTGTCCGCGAGGAGTGTTCCGTTATAGGTGACGGCAAGAATACGTGCCGGGCCGATGACGGAGTTCTGCGCGGGATCCATTATCATGGAGAGGGCGGTCTCTTTTCCGTAATCGGTGACCCAGCCATGAATTATCCGGACCGTTTTGGTCACGGCCTCGCGCTGGCTGATGGTGTAGGTCTGGGGGACTGCGCTGGCAACTCTGCTGGCACCGACAAACCAGTCTTCCGTAACCGCCCGGAGATAGGATGACGTATGTATCGCCTGATTTTCCGTATAGGGGACGATGCGGTAGTAATGAACATATCCTCCCCCCTGTTCGGCCCGGAGAATCATACTGTTGACGGGGCGGATACCGTACGCATCACGGTAATTGAGGCGGTTTGCTCCAAGCAGAACCTGTTTGGCTGAAACGAGTTCCGTGCCGTCCATGGTGTAGGCGAAAAGGTCGTATCCTGTTCCTGCAAAGGCACCGTTGGGATCATTGAACTCAGCAACTGCCTTTTCCATTCCCACTCTTTTTGCATAGTGGTACATCTTATGGACGAACTCCTCCTGATCGGCCGGCCCTGCATGTTCCACATACGGATACACCTGGGGCGGGATGGGGTACTGTTCCGTAACAACGCGGAGATCCTGTCCTCCAAAGGAGATGGTCTGCCAGACACCGGTTTTTTCCACAACCTGTGTACCGGCCAGATCATATGCCCGATAGTTGATCGAGCCTGCGGGATGTTCGATGATGTAGAAGAGACCGTCTTTGAGTTCCGGATGTTTGGTTACAAAGTAGCCTTGATAGAGATTCTGACCGATCGTCCCGGTATCCGGGTGATATATGAGTGTTCCTTTGCTGTTGATGACCCATACGTCGGTCCAGAGATTTTCCCGGCTGGTTTTCGGGACGGCGATATTTTGCTGAAAGAGAGCTGCGGCATACGGCATGAGGACAAAACCTGTGTAACTGCCGTCTGTTCCGCGTACCGGTACGACGAAGCAGGGCATCATGCCCAGTGATTCCGAGTTAACCGGACCAACGAGCAGCAGGGGATCAGAGGAGAAAGATGATTCGCATATCTGCGATATTTCCGGAGAGGAAAGGATCTCAGTCAGGGAAAATGCCGGAGCGGTGAGGGTGGTATCTGTTATTGTTGTCAACCCAGGCGACTGCAGCTGCGTTCGGATATTGTTCATAGAGCAGGTAGAGTTGTTCCCGAGCCAGGGGATCGTCCGGCGTAAGGCCGGTGAGACCGTCGGCAAGGTTTTTGAGATCAGCAGCAACGGTATTCAGCTGATTCCGGGTATCCTGCGTAATGGTGTCGGATGTGCTTCGCATATCCTCCGGGGGGTCTGTTAGTATCGTGTATCCCGAACCCTGAGGGAAGAAAAAAAGTATGCAGGCACAAACTATAATGATAAGGATTATTATCGGCACCAGATATTTTTCAAACAATTTTTTGCAGGTCATACCGACACATCACATTATATCTATTGTGCCAAGTATAGATAAATATATTTGATAAATTCCCTCTCCCGATGCGATTTTTCCAAACAGTTGGTATACCGTATCAGGTATTTTTTACCAACCTTACACAAATATTCGTACGTGGTGTCTGGTAATACGCTCCACCAGGAATTTCTCTGTACGTCCGCATTCGGTCAGTTTTGCCGGATTTTCTTACACGTCGTTTCAGCCCGGCCACCGTTTTCGATGATGGAATACCTTCCCCCATACGGAGAATGCCGTTTCCTGCCGTACATGCAGGCCCGTATCCCGCAACTGGGCATCGTTGCTCCCGACCCGTTTTTCTCTCAAAAATGTCCCGACATCGGGCGGAACGGGGCTTGCCGGGCGGCAGAAGGAGGATGCAATGCCGGGGCGCGTTTATCTGTCATCGGGAGAGGGCACTTTTTCAACCAACGATATTGACTGAATTGGGAATTGAAGCGTTTTTACGGGGAGTGAGGGATGACGATGCGACATGCCGGTATCTCCGGGAAACGGTGTTTTCGGAACAGGGCCACTCCGGTTCCGGAACGGATCCCGTCAGATGATTTTTTTCCGGAACAGCAGCCACAGGAGAACCGCCGAGATGCTGAGAGATCCTGTGATGAGCAGAGGAAAGGCAAACGGGTTCTGGGAAAGATCATCCGGGATGAGGACGTTCATACCGAGGAAGCTTGCGATCATCGTCGGGATGGTAAGAAGAATGGTAACGACGGTGAACAGCTTCATGATGCTGTTGACGTTGTTGTTGATGATGGAGGCGCAGGTGTCCATGATGTGGCCAAGAGTGCTGCTGTAGGTCTGGGCCATTTCGAGTGCCTGCCGGTTTTCGATGATGGTGTCTTCGAGAAGATCTTCATCCTCTTCATACATGCGGACCTCCGGCGTAGGGAACCGGTACAGTTTTTCCAGCACTGCTTCGTTCGCTTTCAGTGCAGTTGTCATATAGACGAGGGATTTTGAGATGCGAAGCATCTCAAAGAGTTCCTCGTTTTTGGTGGCTGTATAGAGTGTGTGTTCAATGGTGTTGGTCAGATCGTCGATCTGCCGGAGGTGCTGTATGAAGAGTCGGGCATTGCGGTACAGAAACTGCAGAAGAAATCGGGTTTTTTTCACCGTGGAAAAGTTCTTTACTTTTCCGTCGATGAAGGTCTGGAGAACCGGATTTTTCCGAAGAGAGACGGTAATAATAGTGTCCTGCATGACGATGAAGCCGGACGGAACAGTTGTGTAGCTCGTAATGCCGGCAGTTTTTGCGGGACGGGATTCAGGGTCAGTGCTATCGTCCACGTAGGGTGTGTCCACGATGATGAGGGTCCGGCCGTCGTCGTGTTCAATGCGGGGGCTTTCTTCATCGTCAAGCAGAGTGATGATGTCGTCGCGGGGAATGGATAGTGTGGTGCAGACGTAGGTGATCTCATCTTCGGTGGGCTGGATCATGCGAATCCAGCTGCCGCTTTCGATGGTGTCAATTTTGGACGGGCCATGCGGGGCGTCTGCGGATCGGTAGATTTCCAGCATGCGGATCTCCTCGGCAGTATTTGTGCCGGTACTACTTGATTGATTTGTATGGAGACTATATAGTCTATCGGGAAGTACTGAAATCTCCGGAAAAATAGTGATACGGGGATCAGGTGTGATCCTGCGGGAATATCCGCATGCCGCGACCAACACGGGAGATGGTGATGAGGTCGTTTTTCTGAAGGCGTCCGAGATGCCAGGTAAGGGTTCCCGAGCTGATACCGGCACGGGCGGCAAGAACGGTACCGGAGATACCGGGTTCTTTTTCGATGAGGCCAAGAACTTTTTCGGTGGTAGGGTTCTGGCACAAAGTCATGCGGATGGTGTCAGCACGGCTGAGGGAGGAACCGTTTGGGAAGTAGTGATAGCTTCTGCTGATTTTTCGGGAGATGATTTTTTGTTCTTTGTCGAGAACAGCCAGGTGATACCGGAGAGTTTCATGGTGGATGCCGGTTTTTTCCCGGAGATCAGCAGCGGAACTTCCGGGGGAGGCAAGAATGGCAGCATACAGTGAATCACGGACAGGACTTGGATCCGTTTTTTTGATGCGGCCTATCATGACAGGCAGGAAATGGATGAGAGCGAGAAGAAAAACGAGAGTGCCGGAGATTCCGGCAACCTGAATCCAGAGCGGGAGTTCGTCAGCGGTGCGTTCGGTACCGGGCGGGTTCTGGAGGGAGTAGCCGTCACGATGTTTGTCTCCGTTTACGCTGTACCCTAGGGATTCCGGTGTGTAGGTACGTATCTCTCCGGTGATCCAGGAAGGAACGTCGGCGATACTGCGGGGTGTGTCACCGGCGGCGATCTGTTCTTCTGCTGCTGCATCTGCGCTGCAAAGAAGGAGGAGGAGCATCAGAACGGCAAGGACATTAGATAGTGTATGTCTGCGAACCATTGACTTTCACCCCTTTCACACAGTACCACCATTCCCCTTCGGCAATCCCCTGTTCGCGGGAGATGGTTGTTTCCAGAAGCATCTTCCGGGTGTCGGCAACTGCAACCGGATTGGCAAAGGGACCAAAAACCGCGTGATCCGGAGAGTAGATGGTAATGCTGAGATTGTTTTCAATCTCCTGCACGTTCTCCCACCACAACCGGAAGGTGAGGAGCGTAATGTTTTCCGAGATGTTAGTAGAGTACCACTGGTTTTCTCCTTCACGAATGAGGTTTTGCGGGGGAACTTTACCGGACTGATATTTTTCAGCGGCTATACTGAGCCGATCTTCATCAGTCATGGCATGATAGAACTCAGTTTGAATTATTGCCATGTGTTCAAGACCCGTCATCTCCACTCCCCAAAGGGCATCTATGAGAAGTAATCGTTCCTGCTTTTTCTCCGGACTGTCCATACTGCTGGTCAGAAGAAGGCCACCGTGGCTGGTATCTCCTTTTGTCAGCTCCCAAGAGTGAGTAATGTCCGAGAGTTTCTTCTGGTATTCTGGAGATATTTTTTCATAGATGTGTGGCCATACTGTTTTCATGAACTCGGCCGACGTCATTTTCGATCCATTGAGTTGGTCGATGAGAACAAAAGTGTTCTGTACTTTTTGGTAATTTTCCTCACGAACACTGAGAGCAGCAGTGGGAGATACAATCACCAGAAAGACCATCACGATGAGAGCGAATGGTACTATTTTTTTCGAAAACGATTTCAAAAGTTTGACACCTCCTGTTTTGATATGATTTTTTCTTTGGAAAGAACGACATAAATAATCTCTCACAATTTTGTCGAAGAATACAATGTGAAGTTGACATACAAATAAAAAATAAACGATGATTTGGGTTAGACGGCCGTGTATTTCATCCACTGGCTGTATACAGGGGTACTGTATGTGGTATCAACCCCAATTCGAGCCTGACTTTCCGCACGGGTTCGATACCAATTGGTAGATAAATCCATGATCGTATTTTGAGCACTCACTGTCATCATTTGTGAAGGATTACTCTCATAATCTATGAGCCATTTTCCGTATCCTGTACTGTCAACGGTGGTATCTACTTCATTTTTCAGATATACTTCAACATAGTGATAATCAGGAGTGTTACCAGAGACAGTGGAACTTGCTCCGTATGTCATAAAACGACCATTTTGTACTGGTAAATTAGCATTTGCAGAAATGATTATACTTCTTGGGATGAGTTGCTTCTCCTTAATGGCTGAGGCGGACTTTGGACGGGGAGTTGTCATCATTGACTGGCGCATATCGTCAGGCATCGTCGCATAAAGCTCAGGCCATACAATCTGCATGAATTCACCATAGGTAATATCCAGCCCGTCAAGAACATCAATAAGCACATTTCTCTCGGCGGCCCTGATTGGACCATCATGGGTGGACGTGATGAGCAGGCTTTCAGCTGTTCTCTCACCTTCAGTCATATTCCAAACTTTGTAAATTGTAGATAACTTTGTTTTATCCGTAGAATCCATTTTTTTGTAGATTTCAGGCCAAACAATGGCAAGGTACTGCTCGGTAGTAATTGGTGCTCCGTTAATCTGTTCAATGATTGCATCACGCTGTTGTTCTGTAATCGGGATAGGGATGCCTGCATCTGCACTGACGGGCGTAGTAGCTATCAACAATGTTATGCAAACAAAAAATACAAGCAGGGAGATTTTCATTAGTTTCATTACTTTATACATCGAATTTTGTGCCAGAAAGAATCTGACTAATTTTCAAATGGGTAAGGGATGGCATAAATAATCTCTCACAATTTTATCAAAATATTCCAAACAAGAAATGATTTGAGAAAAATGTGAGAGATTATTAATACTACCGACTAAAAAAGAAAAAATATGAAAAAAATATGTATCATCGTTTTTCTTCTCCTTATCAGTCTCTGGATTCCACCTGTCGTAGCTCTGGAGCTTTCCGAGGAACCAAAGATTATCTATGAGGGAAAGGAGGGCTATGGTTTGTATGCTGTGACGGACGGAAAATATATTCTCATAGGTGAAGAACAAGCCCGTTCGAACTTTGGTACGAATACAGAGGGGTATCAGTTCACGGGAACACTCTACCTCTATGATATTGCAGAAAAAAACCTGAGGGAAATCCCCGGAAATATTCCACCGTACATAAATTATTTCACCGTAATTAATGATATGATCTTCTGGCAAAGTGCACCCTACAAGAAATATCCGGAAAGGGGGAAAGAGGAGATTACAAGCAGTGTGTATCAGTACACCATTGGAGAGACCATGTCAAAAAAACTCGAAATAAGCAGTTTTGCAGATACAGATGGTGTGCATATGGTACTTGTACACGGCATGCAGATGCATCCGGAAAATATTCGCATCGAAGTATATGATCTTGAGACCGGAAAAAGAACCGCAGTCCCAGGGTCAGACAACATAGGAATAGGTTCAGTGAGAATTTCCAGAGATCTGGTTGTGTGGAGTGAAGATCTGCCGACAGGAAATGGAATGATATATCTTTACAATCTCACATCTGATACGAGAACTACGATTCAGGCAGATAAGGGAGAGTATCTGTCTGTGATGGATTTGGATGATAGTACACTCACCTATCTCCACAAAACCAATCGAAAAACCAATGATATACGTTCGATAAACCTTGCTACCAACGAAACTTTTGTTCTTTCAAATCAACCCATGCGGTATGCAATCCGTGCAGATCCGCCACTTGTTGCATGGAGTGTGTATCCGGATTATTCTACCGAGAAGCCACAACGACCGGTTTATGTAACATCACTCATTGAGACATCTGAACCCATTTTTCTGGCGGAGGAAGGAAGAGTGGAGTCAGTTGGAAACGGAGTTGTTGTATGGAGCGGCTGGAATGAAAGTGCGGAGTTTCAGCAGACGATCTCCATGGCAAAACTTACCGGGGATGGAGTGAGTGTCCCTCAATCTGCAGATGTTCAACCACCGCAGACCACCATGGCAGGAGTTCCGATGAACATTGCTATTGGATCGATCGCGTTTGCTTTGTCATGTGTTCTTGCGTTTGTCTGGCGGAAAAACTAATTTTTTCTTTTTTTTCAAAAGTATTTTGTGAAAAAAGTGATCTGGGTATCAGGTGTGATCCTGCGGGAATATCCGCATACCGCGACCAACACGGGAGATGGTGATGAGGTCGTTTTTCTGAAGGCGTCCGAGATGCCAGGTAAGGGTTCCCGAGCTGATACCGGCACGGGCGGCAAGAACGGTACCGGAGATACCGGGTTCTTTTTCGATGAGGCCAAGAACTTTTTCGGTGGTAGGGTTCTGGCACAAAGTCATGCGGATGGTGTCGGCACGGCTGAGGGAGGAACCGTTTGGGAAGTAGTGATAGATGTGCCCCGCACTGCGGGAAACGATCCGTTTTTCCTTTTCGAGAACCGCCAGGTGATACCGGAGTGTTGCATAGTGGATGCCGGTCTTTTCCCTGAGAACGGCGGCGGAGCAGCCGGGTGTTTCAGAGATGGCGGCAAAAATGCCGTCGCGGACGGAACTGGGGGGTGCCTCGCGGGTTCTGCCGATGAGGATAGGCAGGAACTGAAAGGCGGCGAGTGCGAGAACGGCGATGCCGGAGATACCGGCGGCGAGAACGATCCACGCAGGGACTTCGGATGCATCGCGGGCGGCATCGGCACGGTTGATGTCCGAGAAACCGCCGGGGTGGTCGGGCAGCGGTTCGTTGACGACGTAACCGCCTTCCGCCGGAGTTTTGACGCCGAGACTGTCGGTGATCCAGGAGGGAACGTCGGCAAAACTGCGGGGCATCTCACCGGATACGGCAGTGCCGTCATCTGCGGCTGCGGCGGGTAAAAAACAGAGGCAGACGAGGAGAACTGCGACAAACAGATTAGATGGTGTAGTTCTGTACTCCATGGATCTTCACTCCTTTAATGCAGTACCACCATTCACCTTCCGCGACACCGCCCGGACGGGAGATGTAGGTGTAAACCTGCATCTTGTGCGGATTGCTGTAGAACGGTTCGGCTTCGGTGAAGGGACCGAAGACACACCTGTCCGGAGAGTAGATGGTGATACTGAGATTATTTTGGATGTCTGCGGAATTTTCCCACTGGAGATCAACGGCAAGCCGGGTCACGTTTGCGGTGACATTCTTGGAGAACCACTGCGTCTCACCTTCGGCTATGGATGCGCCGCCGCGGACGCCGGCATCCGGGCCGCGCTGGGCACGCACCATGCCGCTGAGCATTTTGCGTGTTTCCTCGGAGATATCCAGATAGAGTTCCGGCTGAGTTATTGCCTGGTACTCACCTTCGGTGATCTCCAGTTTATCAATAGCATCCATCAGGGCAAAGCGTTCTCTGCCGATTGCTTCATTGATGGTGAGACCAAAACCGGCACCGTGATCCGTTCGATCAAGTTCCTTTAACTCCCAGATATGCGTGAAGTTTGCAAGCTTTTCCTTGTGTTCGGGAGAAACTTTTGCGTACACATCCGGCCAGACCTTTTCCAGAAACTTCGCGGACGTCATGGCGGTTCCGTTGTACTGTTCCATGAGGGCAAGGCTCTTTTGGATCTGGAGATAATTTTCTTCTGCAGGATCTATCGCAAGGACGGGAATTGACAGCAGCAGGAACAAAAGGCCTGCCAGAAGGATGATGCGGGATATTTTTTTAATTTGGTGCCACCTCCTCTGTTCGATATGCTTTCATTCGCAGGGAGAGGTATATAACATCTCTGGCAGTTGTATCAAAATGAAGGTGGGAAAAATCTGAAAAATTATTTTTTCCGCCAAAGGACAGCAAGCACACAGGCAAGAACAAACGCGATCAGGCCAAGGGTCATACCAAGCGGTGTTCCTGCCTGCGTGGTCTGCGGAGAAAGAGGTTCTTCCATCATCGGAGGAGTCGTGGATCGCATGATCAAAGGCATATCAAGTGTGGCGAGTTGGGCCACAAGTCTGCCGGTAGATTCATCCTTTTTCCAGAATGCGGCGTACGGGGGATACATATTCAAAGGACTGAGATCCTCAGAAAATGTCACCTGTTCGGTTTCCTTCGTTCTCAGATTGATGAGGTACTGTTCCCCGCGATAATTTCCATCCGTGTCCCCCTTTATCGGTACCTGATTATACAGAAGTGTTTCCCCCCAGATGCAGTCGATCGACTGGACATATCCATCCGGACGTTCAAGGTCATAGGTTTCCTTGGAACTGATGGTGTAAACATGAATGTACCGGTCTGTAGGAACAGGGCGGTCTCGCCCGTCATCAGTATAAACCAGATAATCCCCGGACACCCCAAAATAATATGCATCCGGTTGGTTTCTGAGAGGAAGACGTTCCCATTCGCCGTTTCTCAGATCAAACAACGTGAGTGTTCGTTCAAGTACTCCCTCGCGCAGTACTTCACTTCGTATCATGGCGAGATGTACCCCGTCTGTCGCAAAACGGGTCAGATGGCAGTTTTGCGGGATCGGAATCTCAACAGGTGCGGGATCGCCAGGTGTGTACTGATAGTAATGAGTAGTGTACTCCAGATACGCAAGACCGTCGGGGGCAGTAACTTTCTTTCCATAGGAACCATCTATCCAGTACACCGTTCCATTTTCCAGGACCGCCCATTCAGAAGGAATTTCTCCGGGAATTTCTTCGAGTACTCCTCGTTCGATATCATACAGATACAGGGAACCGAGCCATCGATATCCTTCAACGGGCCTGCCGGTTTTCTGGGCATCATTGGGTTTTCTTTCCGCGATAAGGACGTAGTTCCCGTCTGTTACCACAGTGTTAAAATAATACCCTTCCTGAAATTCGTAGATGATCTCCGGTCCTCCAACAATAGTAATTGGCACAGCTGCGGCAGATGCAGTGCAGAGGATCGTTATCAGGAGGAGGAAAAGGAAGACCTGTTTTACCATGCGGCTGTTTTTGCTGCAGGACATATTTATGTTCTCTCGCAGTTCCGTCAAAAGGTCAGCGCAAAAAATTCTAAATAAATATTTCAAAAAAAGAGAGGGGTGCTCTCAGATCGTATTTCGATCAGGTATTTTTCCGCATATTCGGCATACGGGCAAGACTCTTGCGGGTATCATCACCCATATCCAGATACAACTCCGGATTGACGATCTGCATATACTCAGCCTCAGAGATATCCAGCTTCTCAACCGCATCCTGAAGCGCAAACCGCTCCGGCCCCTGCGGGTCATCCAGCGTCAGACCGATTCCCTGTCCGCCTTCGGTACCATCCAGCGGCACCCGCTCCCACACATGGGAAAACTTCGCAAGCATCTCCTTGTGCTCAGAAGATACCATCGAGTACACATCCGGCCAGACTTTTTCCAGAAAACTCCGCGGACGTCATGGCGGTTCCGTTCAGCTCCTCAATCAGAGCAAACCGCACCTCACCGGTCAGATCCTCCCCAAGCCGGGCAGCAAGCCGATCGCGTTCCTCCCCGGAAACGACAACCGGCTGGGAAGTTACCATCTCCTTCGGACGGTGCATGTTCGGCGTATGGACAAGACTCTCGCGGGCAGCTTCGCTCATATCCGCATACAGTTCGGGCCACACGATCTGCATATAGACCGCTTCAGAGACAGCAAGATCCGAAACCGCATCCATCAGAGCATACCGCTCAGCTGCCTGCGGATCCTCAAGCGTCATATCAAGACCATGACCTCCTTCGGTCTCCTTGATCTCCTTATACTCCCATACATGAGGAAGAGCAGAAAGAATATCCTTGTTCTCAGGCGTGATCTGTGCGTACACGTCCGGCCAGTACGTAGCAAGATACTCCGCCGAACTCATCGGCGGATTGGCAGGCTCTTCCGAAGCACTCATCGGAACTGCGGCAACTGCAATCAGCAGAACCACAACGGCAACTCCAAGGATGCCCGCAATTTTATAGGACTGTTTCATGAGAATTCACCTGTTCTCTCAGAAATATTCCTGAGATACAAGAAACTGGGCAGTACACAGTATAAGAAAACTCTCTCACTTCTCTCAAAAGGTCCGAATAAAAAGAAAAAAAAGTATTCGAAACCATCAATCAAAAAGCAGAATGAGATCGGTCCGAAAATTTTTTCAAAAATTATTTTTCCGCAGGATTCTCCCATGCAACCACACGGCTCCGCCGTTCAAAAAAGATCACATCCCGCCATGTCCCGTGCCGATCACAGCCGACCTTTTCCCGGTACCCCACAAGCCGGAAGCCGCACTTTTCATGCAGCCGGACGCTCGCCGCATTCCCCGATAAAATTCCGGACTGCAGCATCCAGATACCCTGCCGCTCCGACTCCACGATCAACGCATGCAGAAGAATCGTCCCCGCACCGTTTCCGGCACAGGTCTTCGTGATGTAGATACTCACCTCGGCAACTCCCGCATACACCGCCCGTGACGAGACCGGCATCAGAACCGCAAACCCGATCACCATACCCGAAACAACCGCAACGAGGCGGCAGACCGGCAGGTGTGACCGGTCCCACTCCGAAAAAGCCGGAACCTCCGGCTGAAACGTAGCAGTACCGGTATCGATCCCCTCCTGATAAATTCTGCTGACAGCACCCCAGTCTCCGGGCTCCATCTCCCGCACCGTCACGTCCATAGATACATCATCTAAATCGATCTCTCCCGCGTATATACCTTATGAGAAGAACAGTGCTGAAGAAAAGGGGGCGGAGGGGGACTCATGAAGGACCAAACCTCGGGTACTGTCAGAGGTCCGCAGCTCCTTGGGGTGTTACAAAATAAAATACGTCGCAGGGGGATATAAACCCCCGACCGCGCGTACTGAAAGTGCCCCAAACAGATTCGCTGCACCAAAACAGTTGTCCCGACAGACTACTCTTAAATAACAATCTGCCAAAGTATACGCTACTAATAACGGAAAGGAACATGAAAAAATTACTGACGGGACTCCTTGTCCTCTGCATACTCACCCTTGCAGCTGCCGCCGGCTGCATCACCGCACCACCTGATCAGGAGTACCTTGGAACACCCTGGATCAACAGCGATATCGTCGGAAACATTCCAAACGACCCCGGCAGACTGCAGGACGACTTCCATCTTGCAAGCAACCATCACTGGCTCAGCACGAGCAAAATCCCAAGCGGTGAAGCAGGCATCACTGCATTTGCCGAGCTTGAGATGCAGCATCAGGCAGAACTCCTGCGTCTGCTGAACAACATCACCACGCCGAAAACCCACGAGGAAGACCTCCTCCTCACCCTCTACAACTCCGTAAAAGACATGGACGCCCGAAACGCACAGGGCATGCAGCCGATTCTTCCGGAACTCTCCCGTATCAAAAATATCAGCACCCTTGACGAACTCTCCGCCTGGCTCACCGACAGCGGGTATCACCTCGCAAACCCTCTTGCCATCCTCACCGTCACCGTTGATCCGAAAAACAGCTCGGCCTACATCGTAGGAATCGATCCGATCGCACTCTCCCTCGGCAGTAAAGACGAGTACAAAAATCTTACCAAATCCGGGGAACAACTCAAACAGAACAACGACCATACCTACGAACAGCTCCTTATACACGCCGGATACTCCCAAGAGGAAGCTCAGGCACTCAACCGGGCGGTGTTTGCGGTCGAAGCACAGATCGCGGACGGCCGCCGCAACGCGTCCAACCTGACCGCCGAAAACCGCATCGATCTCATCTACAACCCGCGGACGCTCGAACAGCTCAGAGCCGAGTCTCCCGCCTACCCGCTTGCGGAGATCCTTACCGCAAAAGGATACGACAGGGGAAGCCCCTTCGTACTCAGTGAACCGCAGTGGCTCGCTGCTCTCAACGCCGCCTACACCGAAGAAAATCTCGAAGGACTCAAAGGACTGCTTATCCAGAACACGCTCAAAGAAACAGCCCAGTATCTGGATCAGAAATGCCTTGACATTTACAACGAACGAATCATCGCCAAGTACGGTATCAGCGGAACAAAAACTCCCGAACAGATGGCATACGACGCCATCAATACGAAACTCGGTGTTGCAACCGGCAGGGTGTATGCGGACGCCTACTTCTCCGAGGAGATCAAAACCGACATTACGGAAATGATCGAACGCATCCGTGAGACATTCAAGCAGCGGCTTACCCGCGCCGACTGGCTCACCAATGAGACCAGGGATGCAGCAGTCGAAAAACTTGATGCAATCACGATTAATGTCGGTTATCCGGAGATCTGGACCGACTACTCAGCCCTTGCACTCCGAAGCGCCGCAGAGGGGGGAAGTGCCGCAGAAAACATCCTCAAAATTGCCGAATTCGAAGCGGACCGCCAGAAACACAAGATAGGAACGACCGTTGTCAAAGGCGAATGGTCGGAGTGTATGCCGCAGGAGGTCAACGCCTTCTACAGTCCGGAGAGCAACTCCCTCAACATTCCGGCGGGAATTCTCGGCGGCGTCTTCTATGATCCGAACGGATCCTATGAGTCGCAGCTTGGCAGCATCGGTATGATCATCGGCCATGAGTTTACGCATGCTTTTGACACAACCGGCAGCCAGTACGACAAGGACGGAAACCTCCGGAACTGGTGGACGGACGCGGACCGGAATGCGTTCCGGAATCATACCGCAAAGGTTGCGGCATATTATGAAACCATTCTGCCGTACCCGGACCTGGGTGTGGACGGTGATATGACCATTGGTGAGACGGTGGCTGATCTCGGCGGCCTCGCCTGTATGATGGATATCGCAGGTACAATCGAAGGATTCGACTACGAAGAGTTTTTTACGTCCTTCTCGCACATCTGGCGAAAGATGTATCCGGAACAGATAGGCAGGATAATTCTGGAAACGGATGAACATCCGCCGGGATATGTGCGGACGAATGTAAACGTACAGCAGGTACAGGAGTTCTATACCACGTTTAACGTGACGGCAAAAGACGGCATGTATCTTGCACCGGAAGACCGGCTGGTCGTCTGGTAAACTGACGGAGAGCACCGATCCTCAGATCAAGCGTCCAATCCGCAGACGTATCGCCGGAATGACTCATCAGAACATAACAACCCCGGATGCGGCCTGAACAGTACCCGCGCCGCACAACAGAAACTTCAGCACAATCCTTGCGAAAAGAGTAGGTGAGGCAGGGACTCGTGAAGGACCAAAACCGCGGGTACTGTCAGAGGGCCGCTGTCTCGAGGGGTGTTACAAAATAGAATACGCCGCGGGGGGATATAAACCCCCGACCGCGCGTACTGAAAGTGCCTCATATCAGTTCTGGGACTTCGCATACAGATAAACCGAACTTGCCGTGACGTGCTCCTGCGGTGTTCCTGAAAAAAAGTAACAGACGAAAGGCATGCATTCCGCATTCTTCGTGAACAGATCAAAAATAAAAATGCCGACCCTCCCTTGAGCCAGAGTATAAATAGAAACATCACATCATAGTGATTTAGAGTAGATTATGGATCTTGTATCTCTTGGTTGTTTTCTTATCGTGAATCTTGGTCTTGCGGCATTGTCCGGCTATTACCTTGGAAAAACAAAACTGCTTGACAAAAACGGAGGCAGACTGACCGGATGGTTGCGAAGTCTCTGCGGAATTGTAATCTTCGGAATCATCTCAATTATCGGAACCCTGTCCGCGGTTGATGTAAACGGGGTTATTATGAACAACCGTGACAGCGCTCCGGTCTCTGCCGGCCTCTACTTCGGGCCGGTAATTGGTGTCGGGGCTGCGGCGGTGAGTGCACTCTTCCGGCTGACACAGGGGGGCATTACGATGATTCCCTGTAGTCTGGGAACTTTTTGCGCCGGATGCATTGCGGCGGCTGCGGGATACTACTTCCGGGATCGTCCCTCCCTCTGGCTTGCCGCCCTGATCGGTGTGGTCGCGGTTCTGGTACATTCGGTCCTGGTGATCTTCCTCAGCGAAGGAGGGCTCAGTGTCGGCTGGCAGATTGTCATGGAGACGCCGGCAGCGGCAGGATACGGAATCGTCGTGATTATCTCGATCATGCTGTTCTCCTGGCTCTACCGTTCCGCACAGGAGCGGACAGAATAATCCGCACCTCTTTTTTGGATCACATCCGCCGGCCTCATGCCTTATATCATGTAAACGCAAAGAAATGGTACAAATGTCCTTCCGCTACAACGTCAATGACCGCGTTCCCGTAAAGGAGATGGCAACCTCCGGCCTCATGTGGACGATCTGCTCCGCAGCATTCGTCATCATCTTTGCAAACGTTGTGGCAGGACTCTATAACGCGACCCCGGCGGAGGCGGTCTGGTACGCCCAGAAACTTCTCGTCATCACCGGCATTGCGGTAATCTTACAGGTTATTTTCGGCCACCGGCTCCCCGCGGTCTACGGCCCGTCTGCGATTCTGCTTACCGCGGCGGTTGCTGCGACCGACTTTGCCCCCGCAGCATTTTCCACCGCCCTTGTTCTCTGTGGTGCAGCCGGGATTGTGATCGCCCGCACCGGCCTTCTCACCAGAGTTGCAAAACTGTTTACGCCCCGCGTAATCGGAACCGTTCTGACCTTAATCCCGTTAACACTCGTCCCGACATTCGCCGGCCTCATCGCAAATCCGGACCAGCCGGGAAGCATGGCCGCAAAACTGATCTTCGCATTCGTGCTGCTGATTCTGATCTTCGCCCTCAACCATCACCTCAAAGGATTCTGGCGGGCGACCTTAATGCTGTGGGTGCTCGTCTTCGGAACGATTGCGGCCTTCGTCTGTTTTCCCGGAACCGCAGTCTCCTTTGATGCGGGCGGAAGCGTCCCTCTTACCGAAGGGCTGCTGCTCACCCCGATCGCCGCGCCCGGCGTCATCCTCTCGGTTTTCATCTGCTACATCGCCCTAATCGTCAACGATATAGGCAGCATCCGCGGCGTTGGGGAGGTAGCAAAAGTTCAGGCGGCGGAAACGGAAGGACAACTCCGCCGCGGCATTACCGTCACGGGCATCATGAACATGCTCTCCGGCGGTGCGGGCGTTCTCGGCGGCGTCAACTACTCGATCTCCTCGGGCATGATCCTTGACACAAAGAATGCAAGCCGCTACCCCCTGCTCGCCGCAGGCGCTGCGATGATCGTCTGCGCCGCAGTCCCGCCGGTGATCTCGCTTATCATCACGATTCCGACCGTGATTACGGGATGTCTCCTCATCTTCATCATGACCAGCCAGCTTTCCGCGGCGCTTGGCGTCCTGATAGAACATGAGGGAAGCGGAATGTTCTCCTTCAACAACGGCGTTGTGATCGGTTTTTCGATTCTTATCGCGGCAACATTTTCGTTTCTGCCGGAAGCAGCGGTTGCCGCAGTTCCGGCAGTCGTCCGGCCCGTGCTTGCAAACGGATTTGTCGCGGGAACGGTTGCGGTGATGCTCCTCGAACATGTGGTGTTCCGGGAAAAAAAGGAGAGGGGCAGTAACGCATGAGGCACGAAACAAAAATTACTGAAAGAACTGACATCAACAATACAATCTAAAAAAGATCGTGCCGGATCTATTTTCTTTTCTCTTTGAACGCAGACTCATCCATTTTCAATCCAAATTCTCCATGAAACTGCGGAGCAGAAATGATCTCCGAGAACAGTAATACGGATCATCAGACAATTTTTAAAAGAGAACGATATTTTTCCACAAATGAGGAGCTAACAGTGTAGCAGGTGATGTTCAGATTTTTTTCAAACGTTATCACCTGTAACCGTTGCAGCCGAGCAAGATGCCATCGAAGAGTGGTTATCGGAATGCCGGTAATTCTGCTGATCTGTTTTTGGGATATTCCCGGATATTCAAGGATTATGCCAAAGATCATCTGTCGGCTGTGGTTTTCAAGAAGTTTCCATGCGGGATCATCCTGCAGAGGTGAAGGGGTGCCTGCCGGATAGTAGCGCACGACTCCACCCTTACTCTTGCGTATTCTTTGTTCGGCAAGAAGTCGTTTTAGGTTGTAGGAGACTGAGCCGCGGGAAAATCCCGTGACTTTGATAAGATCAATCTGCCGCATACCGGGTTGTTCACGTAGATAGGAAAGAAGGATCATCGGGCGCGAGGCGGGATCCTCTGAGAGTTTACGATGCGTATAGAGAAAGAAGAACACAGATCCAGAGAAAAAGAGGGTAAGCAAAAGGGCTATTGCTTCCGCTATCCAGACGGGAACGTCGTGAATATTGAAGATATCTAGGACAAGAGACACAAAAGAGGGCTTGGAAAAATCAAAACCAATAATTTTGATAATCGGGTTTTCATCATCCTTGCCATCGGAAATAAGATCAGGGTCTCCAGGGGAAACAGTGATGCCGGAAAGTGGAAAGTGTACAACACCCTCTTGAGCAGCTGTAACTGAGCTGATGCTTATACAACTGATCAGCAAGAGGGCAATGCAAACTATTCTCAATACGGATATTCGAGGAGACATTAACGGCTGGTGATAATTATGTTGAACAGCTGCGAACCTGATACTTGTGTTCCAATAACCTCACAACGCCAGTACCCACTTTCAAGAGGCGAGGCTGAATACCCTCCAAAAATGGAAATGAACATCCACCCTTAATTTTCCCCTCAGAAGTAACTCCACTACTGCACTTGATCCATGATGCATCCACTTGAGATAATGAACGTGAGGTGACCGTACCTATGAAATTGTTTTCAGTTGAAGCATAAGGCTGGTATAGTCTCCATCCAACAGAATTCCCCTGTCCGCAGGTTACAACACCATAATTCCCAGATCCATCCTTTGCAGCAAATCCAATTGTACAGGAATACGGTGAATTTTCAGCATAAATACCCCTCCACAATGGACGTTGCCGATCCAGTTTGCTTCTCAATTCTGCATTTCCTTTCAAAATGAATACAATACTTGAATCTGGAGAAGTTATCCCTGAGTCCGTAATGATAGTAGCCTCAAGGAAAATTACAGGAATTTCAGTATTATAACCATTCATGGAGGCTATTTTCTGAATAAGGTTGTAAATATTTACCATATCCTGTTGGGAATGAGGATACAGAGTATTAATACGAACCTCAAGATATCCAGAACTACTTATACCATACCCTTGGAATGTTGTGTCAGTCAAACTCAGTATATCACCGATCGTTACATTAGCTATCACGAAATCTCCATTGTGATCATAATACTGAAAATCGGGAAGAACAAGATTTTTATAACGATCTGGATATCCGGATAACTTCTCCTTATTAGAACCAGTAAGGTGTAACCCGTCGTTCAGGAAGGATAGTGTGGGATCATAAAAGAATGTTTGAACTGTTCCCCAATCGGGAGGGAGGAAGGGGATAGCATTACCTGTATCTATCTTTACCAGGTCGTTGTACTCGTTTGACAACGTAACTGCTTCTTGAGAGGGAAGACCCAATACCACTTGCTGTTGGTCAATACTGAGATCACTTGGAGCTGCTGACACTGCTGAAACCAGGAAGGTTAGCATAAACATGCAAAACAACATCGACAGAAGATTTTTCCTGATTTTTTTCATACAATTCTCACCGAATAATTTTTCTTTCGTTAGTCATGCATTACCATGAAACATAATTCTCTAGGACCCCTTATCTCTAAAGAACTGAACAGGTCCGACTCTTCACAGTTCAAGAGATATGTATCAATTATCACGAGAAACAACATAAAGACTGTGAGCATCCCTTAGCATTTCAAAAATGTTCGTCACTGAAAAAAATTGAAAAAATTACCGGATAAAATTCGTCCACAGATGCTCCTCGTACTCCGGTGCCAAGCACTCCCGCATTTCTTCCCGCCTCAATGCACCGCAGCATCCACGCCATATTCTCCCCCAGCGTCCGCATAACCTGCAGCCCCTCCAGATCCTGCCGGACCTCGTCCGGAGTTGAACCGTGCACCCATATTCCAGTACTGCGACGACACAATCGGCATATTGCTGATCAGAAAGTACGTGTTCAAGCGATCAAACGCAGCCGTCGCCCCGCCCCGGCAGGCCCCGCATAGCATAGTACACCGGAGACCCCACAACAATTGCATCGTACTCGTCAAGGCGATCCAAAATTTCATTCACCGCATCGGGGAAAACGCACCGGCTCGTTTCGGCACCCTTCCCGCGATCGGATCAGCAGAACCCTCACACAATCGACCTCCCGAGCTCCTCCGCCACCGTGAGAACCGGCCTGCCGGCAATATCTCCAACGTGCATCACTCCGCCCGCAAGCACCATTCCTTTGTTCTTCCATCCGAGATTCTTCAGAAGACTCTGATAATAGCTCACCACCGGCGCAAAATTCTCCTCCGAAGCCTCCTCCGCAGGCATCAGCAGAACACACTCCTTCTGTGGCGTCCGGTACTCCGGATCACACTCCGTCACCGCAAACAAACGATCAAGCGCCGTCTTCAGCTGCGCCGTCACGCTCCAGTAGTACATCGGGGACGCAAACACCACAACATCCGCCGCGCGGTACACCGGATAAACTTCCTCCATCGCATCCTTCTGAACACACGGACTACTCGGATCCTTCCCGCCGCCGAAACAGCCGAGACACGGATGAATATCCATCTTCTGCAGATCAAACCGCGTAACAGAATGTCCCCCAGACTCCGCACCGCATACAAACGCATCAATCAGTACAGCCGTGTTTCCCTTCGGACGGGGACTGCCGTTTAAAATCAAAATCTTCTTACTCATAAATCATCAGCCTCTTCAACTTGGGTGAAACAGAACCGGGAAAAAATGGTTGCTGCAGAACACAAATACGCATCTTTCAGAACGATACCCGTGCAGGGAAAACGAAAAAGTTTGAGGATCAGAACTGCCTCTGTAAAAACTCAAAGGCCGCCATCACTTCGGCAAACTCTTTTCTGCGGAAGGGATTCGTCTCCGGATTGTACTTATCGCGAAGATCGCGGAACGCCTTTGCAGTCGTCGCAAAATCCGAACCCGCCGGAACACCGAGAATCGCATATGCCGCCTCGGTCGTCATCATCTCAACCATACTACTAACCTCTGGCTTCAAAAGAGAAAAAGCTTGAGGAAGGATCTACAGATCCTTCATCAGAAGATACCAGGTCTTCTTATCAGGGCCGGTCACCTTCTCGCGTTCCTCCATCTCCTTCTGGGTCTTTGGTGCCGGAACAATCACCTTGTCCCCCGGCTTCCAGTTTGCCGGCGTTGCAACATGATGCGTATCGTTCACCTGCAGGGCATCAATCACCCGCAGAATCTCTGCAATGCACCGGCCTGTCGTCAGCGGATAATAGATCATCGCACGAAGAATCCCTTTTGGATCAATAAAGAACACCGCACGGCAGGCAGCAGTCGAACTCATCGCCGGCTGAATCATACCGTACAGGGACGCAACGCCCGTATCCAGATCCGCAATAACCGGGAACGGCACATGAACGCCAAGCTTCTCTTCAATATCCCGTATCCATGCAAGATGCGAAGACGAACTGTCAACCGAAAGACCGATTAACGCAACGTTTCTCTTCTCAAACTCAGGGTACGCCTTCGAAAACGCTACGAACTCCGTCGTACAGACCGGGGTAAAATCTGCCGGATGGGAGAACAGCACGACCCACTTCTTGTCCCGGTAGTCGGACAGCTTGATCTCACCGTGGGTGGTTTCTGCAATAAATTCGGGGGCGGGTTCGCCGAGACGGGGCATCTCGTGATAGAAATCTCCGCATCCGCAGTCGTCATCGAATGCATCGCAGAGACAATTGGTATCGTCGCACATTTTTGTGGTTCACCTTGCATGTCTATTGCACCCTTGTGTGGATAAGGGTTCAGTTGACGGCAAAAAAATGCATTCGGATCGGAAAAATTGCCCAGAAGTCCGTGTAAGAGCACATATATAGCATGTTGACGAATTAAGTAGGTTGCAGTAACTTTGTGTATTTGTACCCGGCAGCCCGGTGTGGGGCAGGCGGGAGAAATACCACTGCCGGGGGAATATTTGTGTTAGACTGGAACTTAATCGGCATCGGAACAGCGTTTATCATCTATTTCGCTGCAATGATCTACATCGGGTTCTTCTACTTCAAGAAGACCAAAACCACAAGTGACTACGTGCTGGGCGGCCGCAAACTGCATCCGTTTGTTGCAGCAATGTCTGCGGAAGCATCCGACATGAGCGGATGGCTGCTTCTTGGTCTGCCGGGTCTTGCCTATGCAACCGGCATGTCCGCAGCCGGCTGGACCGCAATCGGTCTTGCAATCGGAACCTACCTGAACTGGCGGTTCATTGCAAAACGCCTGAGAATTTATACGCACAAAGCAAAGGACTCACTGACTATTCCCGAGTTCATCACGAACCGCTTCCGGGAAAAGAAAGGATTCATCACCGCGATCGCATCCATCTTTATTCTGATCTTCTTCATCGTCTACACCTCCGCCCAGTTCAAGGCGGGAGGCGTTCTGTTCAGCTCGCTGATGACGATCTACGGTGTTGATTTAAGCTCGTTCGGCATTGCAGACGCAGCCTCGCTCTACATTGCAGGCGTGCTGATCTGTGCACTGATTGTGGTCTGCTACACCTTTACCGGAGGATTCAAAGCAGTCTGCATCACCGACACCATCCAGGGACTGTTAATGCTGTTTGCCCTGATTCTTGTACCGCTCATCGCCTGCGTGATCCTGTTTGGCGAGGGGGCAAGCTTTGCCTCCATTGACCCGCAGATGTTCTCGCTGTTCCATGAGTATAATGCAGCAAGCGGTATCTTTGAGTTCGTCTCGGTCTTCACGATCGTGTCCGGACTTGCCTGGGGATTCGGCTACTTCGGCCAGCCGCACATTCTCCCGCGGTTCATGGCAATCGAAGATCCCGAAGAGGTGCCAAAGGCACGGATGGCCGCAATGGTCTGGGTAATTCTTTCCCTGTCCGCTGCAATCTTTGTCGGTCTCGTAGGCCAGCTGCTGTTCCCGAACCCCGCACTGGTCGGCGACTCGGAACAGATCTTTATTCAGATGACCGGCAGTGTGTTCGGTGCAATTCCGTTTATTGCAGGCATCATCTACTGCGGTATCCTTGGAGCCGTCATGAGTACGGCCTCCTCCCAGCTGCTGGTGGCATCCTCGGCAATCTCGCAGGATCTCTACAAGAACTTAATCAACAAATCCGCACCCGACCGGAGACTCCTGTGGATTTCCCGGGTGACGGTTCTGATCGTCTCCGCCATTGCAATCGTCCTCTCACTGGATCAGGCAAGCACGGTGTTCAACATTGTCTCAAACGCCTGGGCAGGATTCGGCTGCACGTTTGGTACGGTGATTCTCCTCGGTCTCTTCTGGAAACGGATGAACTGGCAGGGAGCACTCGCCGGAATCATTGTCGGAGGCGCGGTCTCGCTCGGATGGGGTACGTACCTGACCGCGGTTACCGGCCTCTATGAGATGGTGCCGGGCGTGATTGCAAGTCTGCTCGCAATTTACCTTGTCTCAAAGTTCACCGCCGAGCCGGAGAAGGAAGTCACCGACATGTACGATGAGTACGTGGCAGCAATCGGTGACCGGAGTACCTGAAAGACTCCTCCCTATTTTTTCAGATCTGTTTCGATCCCGCCGACCTGACGAGTGTTTGTCCACATTTTTCATGTACTGCGGGAGATCCCTATTCACCGGGGAAAAAATCATGAGTCTGCACCCTGGCAGTACTACCGGGATGTTACCTCTGATGCGAATCACACGAAACAGATGCCTGTGTCAACGCATATGCCGCGTATACATAAACCAAATAACACCATGGAAAAGAGCACCAAAACATATCCTTCAGCCGGACCTGACCACTGCATCCCTGTACCGGTCGGGGAGTAAGGCACCGGCTGAAGTTCGTCGCTGTCCCGCGAATTGCAGATGTATGAATTCCTCACGGGTCTGCGATTTTCCGAAACGATTCATGCTGTGTGACAGTTTTGGAGTAATATCCGGTGGCAGGGCATGCCAACAACATGGGTGTAGCAACGAAACCATGAAAAAGAAGACCTCCTTCTCTGGTGCCGGATGTACTTTTCGCGGTGCCGCAGATACACGGCCGCCGGATATTACAATCTATAATCTGGATGATGATATTAATAAATCTCTTGAGCATAAATTAGGTTTAGCTCAGAAACCCGTACTTCGTGACAGAGCACCACAGGGAAACGGGACACGTATCTGCCGTAAAAACATCATAATTCCGGACGGGAATAATCATCGCGCGGATTGAAAAAAATTATTCGTGAATATTCTGTTCAGCAGAAAGCTCCCGGGTTTTGGCACGCGGCGACCTTCCCACATAATAGAACAGACATCCAAGCACAAGAAAGATCGATCCAAACAGAAAGTTGAACAGCGGTTCGCCTGTTCCGGACACGAGCCGGTACAACCCGACACCAATGTTCACGGAGGAGGCAAAGATCTCAAGAAACGCCAGAACGTTCCAGAGAGTCGTAATGTTCTGGTAGTGATTCAGCGCAGAACGGGTATCCGTGTACAGATCAAACGGGCCGTCGGCGGCTCTCTTCCGCAGATACACCCACCGCAGATGCGTTGCAACACAGGCAATCCCCGCCCCTTCCAGAAATCCGAGATAGGCCATACTCTCCGGCTTTGACGGCAGATCTTCCAGCAGTTCTATTCGGTAGAGGTACTCGCCCGGCTCGCACTCCTCAAACACATACCGCCCCCAGGAATAACTGTACAGTGCAAAACCCTTTGCAGCCATTTTATTGAGCCATTTCTCCTCCTTTTCATAATTCCAGTAGAACTTCCAGATCACACTCTTCATAATTGCTCCATCATTTTTCCGTTTTCAATCAGTTCCCGCAGACGCAAAATCTCATTTTTCACCGCCGCACGACCGGCGGCGGTAATGATATACTCCTTCTTTCTCGACACCGCAGAGTCACCTGCAGATGCAATCCACTGCCGGTCCAGCAGGGTATTGATTGCACCATACAGTGTTCCCGCACCGAGATGTACCCGATCATTTGACATCTCGCGGACTTTCTGCATAATCCCGTACCCGTGCAGGGGAGAGTACAGCGACAGCAGAATATAGTACGCCGCCTCCGTCAGCGGGCCGTTTTCCGTAGGCTGCATAAGAGATTATCACCCGAAATTATTTCGTCTCCCGATATATCGGAATTCGTACTATAGATGTATCGGGAGCCGATATAATACTATCGGCAACGAAGTACTGGATACGCTTTTATGATACCGAAGAGAAAGCATACTGTATTATGATCAAGGTCGCAGTCAATGGCTACGGGACTATCGGAAAACGTGTGGCCGATGCAGTCTCCGCACAGCCTGACATGGAAATCATCGGTGTTTCCAAGACAAAACCCGGCGCAGAAGCATTTGTCGCAAAAGAGCGGGGATACCCGCTCTATATCGCAGACATCTCCAAAAAGGAAACCTTTGAAAAAGCAGGCATTCCGGTTGCGGGAAGTGTTGAGGAGATGATCCAGAAAGCCGACATTGTGGTCGATGCAACGCCCGGAGGCGTAGGTGAAGGCAACAAAGCGCTGTACGAAAAATACGGCAGAAAAGCCATCTGGGAAGGCGGCGAGGATCATGAGGTCGCGGGATTCTCCTTTAACTCCTCCTGCAACTACGCGGATGCAGTCGGCAGACAGTATGCCCGTGTTGTCTCCTGCAACACGACCGGACTTTGCCGGATCATCAACCTCATCGACTCGGCCTTCGGTGTCAAAAAAGTCCGGGCAACCATGGTTCGCCGCGGAGGCGATCCGGGCGACATCAAACGCGGACCTATTGATGCAATCGTCCTGAACCCGGTCACGATTCCCTCGCACCACGGCCCGGATGTCCAGAGTGTTTTGCCGCACATCAACATCGTCACCTCCGCCATGATCGTGCCGACAACGCTGATGCACATGCACTTCCTCAACATGGAACTGAAGAACCCGGCAACCAAAGAGCAGGTGATCGATCTGATTAAGGCACACTCGCGTCTTGGCTTAATCGAAAAGAGTACCGGCATCACCAGCACGGCACAGCTCAAGGAGTACACCTCCGATCTCCTTCGTCCGCGTGGAGACCTCTGGGAGAACGGTATCTTCAAGGACTCGATCTCCGTTCTTGACGGAACCGATCTCTATCTGTTCCAGGCAATCCATCAGGAAGCAGACGTTGTCGTGGAAACGGTGGACTGCATCCGGGCGATGGCGGGCAATGTTGCGTCCGCAGCCGAATCGATTGCGATCACCAACAAAGCGATCGGCCTGACGGCTATCCGCTAACTCTTTTTTGTATGGACTTTGACGATCTGATCATCAGCCCGGACGCAACGCATCACCTGTACTGCGGCAGCCCTATCTATGAACGCCGGTTTGACTGTGTCGGTCCGTTCTGTTTCCCGGGACTTGCCGCGGTCCGTGACGGAGAGGGAGCATACCACATAAATTTTCTCGGGGAGCCCGCATACAACGAACGGTACGCATGGACGGGAGATTTTTCCGAGGGTGTTGCGCCCGTCCAGAACCGGGACGGGCGGTATCTCTTCATCGATGAAGCGGGAAAACCCATCGCCTTTGAGACGTATCTGTATGCAACCGGATTTTCCGAAGGGTCCGCAGTGGTGTATCATGAAACACTTGGCGCAACCCACATTACCACCGCAGGAGAACTGCTCTACGGTGACTGGTACTACGATGCCCGCCCGTTTTCCGGGGGGAGGGCATACGTCCGCGATGAGAGAGGATGGCTTTTCATCAGTCCGGACGGATCGATCCTGGAACGAACCGGAGAACCCGCCGAACCGTTTCCGCTGTGCGGAACGGTCCGCTACATCCCGCCGGAAAATCCGATACCGGCAGTCCTGCGGGACACCGCGTGGGATGCGGCAGCAGTTCTGATGCGGCACGGGGAACGCGAACCGTTCATCAAAGGTCAGCCCGGTTCGACCAAGGTTCTCACGGCACGGGGAAAGCGGCAGTCGCGGGCCTTCGGCGCTGCGCTGCCGAAGGTACCGCTCCGGACATACGCAAGCCCGATGGTACGGTGTGTTCAGACCGGCGATGAAATTTTAGCCGGTGCAGGCGTTTCGGGTGAAACAAAAAAGAGTCTGATGCTGGGAACACCCAGCGCCTACGTTGCGGATGACGACATTGTCAGAGAGTTCTACGTCGTAAACCCGGTCAAGATCATGAGCCTCCGATACGTTGCGGGCGAGACACTGCCCGGCCACTATCCGGTCACGGAAGGAACACGGCGAATGTTTGATTTTGTTTCCGGTACACTTGCTGAAGGGGAGATCTCCGTCTGTGTGACGCATGACGCATGGATCGTTCCGTTTGTATCGATTCTGACCGGTTACGACTTCACCGACGACTGGCCGGGTTTTCTGGACGGCTGCATTCTGCTGCGCCGCGGCGGGGCATACTACCTCTGGTGGCGGGGGGAAGAACATCTGCTGGATCTCTCTCCTCTCCGTGAATAACACGCTGCATCCACTAACCCGGTATCTACCGGATAACTGCGTTTTTCCACGTCAACGAAGAACCTTACATATACCATTCCGGCATCCCATTGCGCAGGGTCGGTCCTTTTCAACGGAAAAGGAAGTCCCAGCAGACTCTTCCAGAGAGATCATACCAAGCGGACCGATACATCCCGCATGAGTACAGTAGATCACCCGATGATTTCCTTTTACCGCCACAGAAAAGATACGACAAAAATGGTGGAGAAGGGTATGCATCTTACTCCTCCCGGGAAATTCTTCCCATCGCAAGACCAGCAAGATCGGTAAAAATACCGAGAACACTGCAGACCTCCGGACTGATACCGTCCCCGGGGAAAAGGACGGCCAGTACTCCGCAGGTACCGGACAGACCGGAGATTGGCAGGAACCGGAACGAAACGGACGACAGTGTCCCGGTCCCAGCCCCAATCTCCGCACTGTTCTGAAATGCAAGAGCCGCAGCAGACATATCCGAATCAGGAACCGGAACTCCCGCAGTTGCAGGAACTAGCCCGGTACCGTCCGGAATCAGAACAACCGCATCCAGTCCGAAACTTTCCCGGACAGTGGAAACAACAGCTTCCGCAATCTCTGGTACATCTACAGCACATGCAAGTTTCTGGGACATTGTTTCCACAAAGAAACAATCCCGCATATGTTCAAGAACTTCAGACATCCGCATCTGCCTCCCGGAAAACTCTTCCCATCGCAAGGCCGGCAAGATCCGCAAATGCTGTCAGAATCCTGCCGGTATCCGGAGAAATAACACCATCTACATCCGTCGGACGGACGCCAAGAACACCAAGAACACGTTCCGGTGTCCTGATGGGGACAAAACGGAACGACGAGGAATGCAGTGTATCCGTATCATACCCGGCAACCTCAATGTTCATAAATGCCCAAAAGGCGACGGCCAGATCCTTTTCATCGATAACTGCACCATTCTCTACCGGAATCGGTACCAGTCCGGTACCTCCGGGAACCAGAACAATTGTTTCCCATCCGAAATTTTCCCGGACAGATGAGGTCAGTACATCGGCGACTTCCGAAACCATGGTAGTCCCGGCAAGCTTCTGCGACATCCGGTACAACATCGCACTCTCATGTTCACGACTGCGGGCAGCTGCCGCATCCTCCCGGGAACGGGCAATCAGCCGGCTCAGGACAATGCCGATCGCGAGCATCCCGCAGATCAAAACCATTCCTGACGGATCAAAGACGTGGAACGTATAGTACGGCTGAACGAGGAAGAAATCAAACACGAGAATACTCAGTACTGCAGAAAGAACCGCCGTCAAAAGACCGCGGCGGATTGCAGAAAGGATGACAACTGCAAAGAACAACAGAATGAGTGCTGACTCAGAGATGTAGGCTTTTGCAAACTCACCGACAAGAACTGCGGCTGCAACCAGCAGGATACTTTCCGCAATACCCGCAGCTGTCATCTCCGGCCTCAGAGACTCGCGGGATTTCGGTACATGTTTTTCGTACTCCTCATTCTGGCTGACGATATAGACATCAATATCCCCGCTTTTGTGAATGATATCATCCACAATAGAACCGAAAAGGAGTTCCTTCCAGCGGGGACGCAGCGTCTTGCCAAGAATGATACGGGTCACATTGTGTTTTTTCGCATAGGAAATAATCGCATCAGGAACCGAGAACGCAAACACGGTATCCGCCTTTGCCCCAAGACTTTCTGCAAGCTTCATTGATTTCCAGATCCTCTCCTTGTCCTCCTTGGGAAGGGCGCGGGTCTTGGGTGTCTCCACATACAAGACAGTCCAGTCCACATTCATGCGATCCGCCTGCCGGCGTGCAGTTCTGACCAGTCGTTCAGAAAACGGAGACGGACCAATGGAGATCAAAAGCCTCTCCGTTGCCGGCCAGGGACCCGGAATGGATCGGGTCTGCATGTAGGCAACCATCTGGCCGTCCACCTGTTTTGCGACTTTTCGCAGGGAAATTTCCCGGAGGGCATGAAGATTCCCCTCACTAAAGAATTTGCGGACCGCCTGTTCTGCCATCTCGGGTACATAGACCTTCCCGTCATGTAGCCGCTGAATCAGTTCTGCCGGAGGCAGATCCACGAGTTTAATCTCATCCGCCTCATCGATCACCCGGTCAGGCACCGTTTCATGTACCTGAATGTGTGTAATCTGGGCAACCACATCCCGCAGGCTGTCCAGATGCTGAATATTCAGCGTCGTATACACATCAATGCCGTAAGTCAGAATCTCCTCGACATCCATGTAGCGCTTCGTATGGCGTGAACCCGGCGCATTGGTATGTGCAAGCTCATCGATCAGAACAACCTGCGGTTTGTCCGCAAGAATCGCGTCCAGATCCGGCTCGTAAAGAAGGGTCGTCCTGTACTCGATTTTCTTCAGGGGAATCTGCGGAATTCCCGCAATAAGCTTCTGAGTTTCCGGCCGTTTATGGGCCTCAACGTATCCGATCCGGACGTCTACTCCTTCGCTGAGGAGCTGGTGGGCAGCCTTGAGCATCTCATAGGTCTTGCCCACCCCCGCCGCATAGCCGAGGAATATTTTGAGCCGTCCGGCTCCTTTCTTCTCCTCGGCCTTCTGCACATGGGAAAGCAGAGTGTCCGGATCCGGGCGTGTCTCATCTGTCATAATTTATACCATTCCCAGGGCAGTCAGGACGATATCTATCAACTTGATACCGATGAAAGGAGTGATCACACCGCCCAGACCGTAGATCAGCAGATTATTTCGTAATGCAATCTCGGCACCAACCGGCTTATAGGTTACGCCGCGGAGCGCAAGAGGGATCAGCAGCACAATGATCACGGCGTTGAAGATCACCGCCGAGAGAATCGGCTGATTGAGTCCCATGATGTTCAGGGCCGCAAGAGCCGGATAGGTACTGATGAAGGCCGCAGGAATGATCGCGAAGTACTTCGCAAGATCATTTGCAATACTGAACGTTGTCAGTGATCCCCGCGTCATCAGCAGCTGTTTTCCGATCTCCACGATCTCAATCAGTTTGGTCGGATTACTGTCAAGATCCACCATGTTGGCCGCCTCACGAGCAGGCTGGGTTCCCGTGTTCATGGCAACCGCAACATCCGCCTGTGCAAGAGCAGGAGCATCATTTGTACCATCACCCGTCATCGCGACAAGGTGTCCTTCCTCCTGATACCTGCGGATAAGTGCAAGCTTGCTCTCCGGGGTTGCCTCGGCAAGGAAGTCATCAACTCCCGCCTCCGCTGCAATGGTTGCGGCGGTCAGCCGGTTGTCTCCCGTGATCATCACAGTCCTGATTCCCATGCGGCGAAGTTCGGCAAACCGTTCCTTGATACCTCCTTTGACGATATCCTTCAGATAGACAACACCAAGAGCTTTGCCGTTCTTTGCAACAACCAGAGGGGTTCCACCGGCCTTCGAGATCTTTTCCACCTCAGTTTCCAGATCAGCAGGAACCGTGTTTCCACACTCGCGGATGTAGGCATACACCGCGTCTGCTGCACCTTTCCGGATCTCGGTTGATCCGATAGTAACACCGCTCATCCGGGTATGACTGGAGAACGGAATGAATTCCATCTCCGGGACATCCGCATGGGAACCAACAGTTCTGCCCCGCAGACCATAGCGCTCTTTGACCAGAACTACAATACTGCGGCCTTCCGGCGTTTCATCGGCAAGCGAGGAAAGCTGGGCATTTTCTGCCAGTTCCTCAACAGATGTTCCGGCAACCGGAATCAGATCAACCGCCTGGCGGTTTCCAAGGGTAATCGTCCCGGTCTTGTCAAGCAGCAGAACATCAACATCACCCGCCGCCTCAATGGCACGACCAGAAGTTGCAATAACATTCTTTCTGATCAGTCGGTCCATTCCCGCGATACCGATGGCCGAAAGCAGACCACCGATGGTGGTCGGTGCAAGGCAGACCAGAAGCGCGATCAGAATGGTTGCACTGACAACTGTACCGCTTCCCGCCTGGGAAACACTGTAACTGGAGTACGCGTACAGTGTCGTACAGACCACCAGAAAGATGGCCGTAAGTGTGATCAGGAAGATGTTAAGCGCCTGTTCGTTGGGCGTCTTCTGACGGTTTGCTCCTTCAATTAAGGAAATCATCCGATCGATGAATCCCTCTCCCGGATCCTGTGTCACGCGGACAACGAGCCAGTCGGAGAGAACGGTTGTTCCACCGGTGACCGCACTGCGGTCACCGCCGGATTCACGGATAACCGGTGCACTTTCTCCGGTGATGGCCGATTCATTGACGGATGCAATACCCGCAACGATCTCACCATCAACCGGAATGAGGGTTCCGGCCGGTACATAGAAGAGATCGCCCTTACGGAGATCCGTTGACGGAACCTGTTCAAGATCCTCCTTGACCGGCTCCGTACCGGAACCGGAGTTGTAAGAGGAACAGATACGGAAGGCTTCCGTTTTCTGTTTCATCCGGCGAAGAGCCGCAGCCTGTGCTTTTCCCCGTCCCTCTGCAAGAGCTTCTGCAAAGTTTGCAAAGAGGACGGTAAACCACAGCCATACGGCAATCGCACCAACAAACCAAGCTTCATCAGTACCGTTTCCACCCAGTGCCCATACCCAGAGAAGGGTTGTGATGACACTGCCGATCTCCACCACGAACATAACCGGATTTTTGATCATGTCGCGGGGATCGAGTTTGCGGAATGCATCTTTGATCGCCTGCAGGTACATCGCTTTGGACATTCCTGCCTGTTTTTTCTCAGACATGTCTCAGAGACCTCCAATCATTATCAGATGTTCAGCAATCGGACCCAAGGCAAGTGCCGGCAGGAAGGACAGAACGCCCACCATCAGGATGACAAACACGAGCCAGATGACAAACAGCGGCCTATCCGGCTGAAGAGTTCCATCCGAAGGCGGGACGATCTTCTTTGCCGCAAGTGATCCCGCAAGGGCAAGGACCGGGACGATGATGGCAAATCTTCCGACAAGCATTGCAATGCCAAGAGCAATGTTGTAGTAGACGGTGTTAACACCAAGACCGCCAAATGCACTGCCGTTGTTGCCTATCGCAGACGAGAACGCGTACATGATCTCGGAAAGACCATGCGCACCGGGATTTAGAATAGCGGTAACACCCGGTTCGATCATCGCGGAGACTGCCGTACCGATGAGAATTCCACACGGTGGGATCAGGATGATAAGCGATGCAAGCTTCATGTCTTTTGGCTCGATCTTTTTGCCGAGGAACTCAGGCGTCCGCCCGACCATCAGACCGGCAATGAACATGGCAAGGATGACAAAGACGAGCATCACATACAGACCCGAACCCACACCGCCGAAGACGATCTCACCGAGCTGCATGAGCAGCAGAGGTATCATGCCTCCGACCGGTGTGTAGGAATCATGCATGGAGTTCACACCGCCGCACGAGGTTGAGGTGGTTACCACCGCAAAGAGTGTACTGGTCGCCAGACCGAATCTGACTTCTTTTCCCTCCATGTTTCCTCCGGGCTGGAGTGCAGATGCGATCTGATCAGCTCCCTGTTCGGTAAACATCGGATTACCGCCAAATTCTGCCGCATAGCAGATACCAAGGAAGGGAACAAAGATGATCGCCATTGCAAGAAGAACTGCAATCCCTTTGCGAACCGATCCGATCATGCTGCCGAAGGTGTAACACAATGCGGCCGGGATGAGGATCATGGCGAGAATTTCCACGAGATTCGACAAAGGGGTCGGATTTTCAAACGGATGGGCCGAGTTGACACCCATGACACCACCTCCGTTTGTTCCAAGGAACTTGATGGCCGCCTGCGAGGCGACCGGTGCCATGGCCAGTACCTGGGTATCGGCAACGACACTACCATTTTCGTCAAGGACGGGGTCAATAAGTTCGATCTCAGCCGGAGCACCAAGCGTCTGAATAGTTCCCTGCGAGACAAGGAGCATTGAGATGATGACGGCAATCGGAATGAGAATCCACAGACTACGCAGCAGAAGAACCCAGAAGTTGCCGATGCCGTGCGTATTCTTTCTCGTGAGAGCAAAGATCAGTGCGATCACCACAGCCATACCCGTCGCTGCCGACAGGAAGTTCTGGACGGTCAGTCCAAGCATCTGGGTAAGGTAACTTAATGTGACCTCACCTGAGTAGGCCTGCCAGTTGGTGTTGGTGGTAAAACTCACGGCAGTGTTGAACGCAAGATCCGGAGATACCCCTGCAAGGTTCAGCGGGTTCAGCGGCAGGAACTGCTGGACACGCTGAAGAAGATACAGAAGACCCAGACCAAAGGCATTGAAGATCAGCAGAGATGCAGCAAAGGATTTCCAGTCCTGCTCCTCATCACCCTTCACGCCGGCGATCTTCAGAAGATATCTTTCAACCGGTTCGTAAATGGGCGAAAGGAAGGTCTTTTCCCCTTTATAGATCTTTGCCATGAAACGGCCCACAAGCACCACGAGGACTGCGAGAATCACAAAGAAGACTGCAAACTGTGCAATATCCGCACCACGGACGCCGTTGATCATCCCAGTGTCGGCCGGAAGCTGTTCTTCTGCAGCAAGAGTACCGGGAACATACGCGTCGAGTGCAAGGTTCAGTTTCAGAACATTGATCCTCGGTTCACCAAGAATGCCGAACTGACGATCTTCGATGTGACCGTTGACCAGGGCGATAAGTTCCCCTTCGGAGATACCGCGCTCCTCCGCAACCCGGGCAATCTGATAATAGGCTGCCGCAGGACTGATATGTGGATCAAGACCGCTTGCGGAGGCTGTTACCAGTTCAACCGGAATGGCTGCAGTGTTGCCGGGATTTGCTGCCTGAAGGGCCGCAATCCTGTCTGCCACCAGTTGCTCCAGAGCTGGGTTGGTCGGGCCAAGGTTGGACCCGGAACCAAGTGAAGCATTGTATGCCGGAGATGTCGCTGACGGACGTCCCCAGAAATACTTCGGATCGGTAAACTCCTGTCCGATAAGTTCAGAACCAATGTACGTGCCGTTTTCGCTGATCAGGCCCCCGTTTGCCTGTGCAGGGAAAACAACCTGTGACACCCCGGTGATCAGGAGCGGATAAACCAGACCTGTCAGGAGTGTCAGTATAAGGAGAAGAACAATCGCCGGTTTTATCTGGCGAAGGATCTTCTGTGATGTTTCATTTTTCAGTTGCATACAGCACCTCTTCGTACCCAGATTTCGCCGGATACTCAAGAACTGATTAAACCGAGGTTGTCAATTTTCGGTATATAAGGATTTTCCAAAAACGAGAATTTTCAGAAAAAAATATAAAAAAATCATACCATCGTTTTCCAATAGGATGAATGGGGCAGAAAAATACGCTGTTTACTGGCGATTTCAGGCATGTCAGACATATTATAATAGTGCATTTTCAGAGTTCCCGACTTCTGAGAAAAGTCCTGTTTCTTTAAATAGAAAAACCCAGAAATTTCGTCATGTGCCGAAATATATTCTCCAAAAAAAGCGCAGATGATGATGATGCCAAAAATTATCAAAAAATATTCCTATAACAAAGTCTTTTGAAAAATTAACCCCGAAACTTGGCATATTGAAAAAACGGATCCAAAACCGCTGTATTTCTGCTGAAAGAGAAGGCACGGCATCTTCTCACGAGGGTACGAAAAATATACAGAAAAATTTCGAAATAACACCAGAATTCAGCTCCAATAACAAAATATCCGAAGATACCAAGACCTAACCTCCTCCCCCACCATAAATATAAAAATATACTTTAGAGTTATTTTTATAACAAATGACGATCAACAGAGTAGGAGAGAATTCCCTCAGGAATCTCAGGAGAAAAAACATCATGACAACCGAAGTAATCGAGTTTATGCAGAACAATCAGGTCATGTACCTGGCAACCGTTGACAAAGCCGGCAACCCGAAGGTTCGTCCGTTCATGTACTACCTTGAACGTGATGGAAAACCGTACTTCTGCACCTCCAGCAAAAAACCGATGTACAAAGAGATGCGGGAACATCCCAGAGTTGAGATCACCGTTGCAAACCCGGAGTTCGCCTGGCTTCGAATCTCTGCGACCGTCTCCTTCTCGAACGACATGGAGATCAAAAAAGCGATCATCGAAGCAAGTCCGATTGTAAAAAGCATCTATCAGACCGCCGAGAACCCGGACTTTGAGATATTCACGATCATCAACGGTACCGCAACCATCGCCGACTTCTCCGGTCAGCCGCCGAAGACCTTCACCATTTAATCCAACCCATTTTTTTCCTATACCTTCATCTGTTTCAAAAGAGAATGAGGTACTGCAGAACAATGGAAGACGCTTGGGCCGCAGAACTTGCCGCACTCAGAGCCGAGATCGAAGCACTCAGAGCCGAGGTGGGACGCTGCATCAATGCACCGGAATCCAGAAAGAGTTCCGGCGCGCTTGACACATTTCGCAAACAGGCAGCGGATGCGATAATTGCAGGCGAACTGACGCAGGCAAAGGAAACACTCCGGGCCCAGGCCGAAAACTGTCCGGCAAAGGAGCAGTGTCTGCCGCAGTTTGAAAAAACACTCGCTGTCCTGCTCGGAAGCCTGAAAACCGGATCGATCTCCGCCGAAGAGATCACAAAAATCCGCCGCGAGTATGAAGAGGCGCAGAAGTTGTGCCAATACGAACACTGTACCGGCTGCCTTCTGGAAGCAGACAAACTGTTCGCCGCCCACACAAAACTGCTGAAAAGTGCGGGAGTGTATGCGGGGGACAGCCTCGACGAACAGATTCAGGAGCTGTCCGACGCGGCAGTAGTTGCATGGATAGGCGAACCGCTGGCGAATGTGATCCGCGTAAAAATTCTCAAGTCTCTTGCAAGTGAGCCGAAGTCCTTCGCCGAACTGGGGAAGCTGACCGGACTTCGCGGCGGGAACCTGTTGTTTCATCTGGAAAAACTGCTTGCCGCAGGAATGATCCTGCAGAAGGGTGAACGAAAAGAGTACGTCCTGACCGGCCGGGGGCACGAGCTTCTGGGGACTGCTGCCGTTCTGATGGAGAAGATCGGATAATTTTTCTTTTTTTGTCACTATCCGGGATATTATAATCTTTCGGAGCGATAGATCCTGTTGGGCAGCGTGCCCCGGAGATAGCACTATCATGTCCTCTGAAGTCATAGAATTCCTCACGAAAAATCCCGTCACGTATCTTGCATCCGTTGACAAGGACGGCAATCCCCATGTCCGTCCGATCATGTTCGTCCTCGAACAGTTCGGTAACCCCTACTTTGCCACGACCAATACCAAACCCCTGTACGTCCAGGTGAAAGCCCATCCGAGAGTGGAGGTTGCAGCATTCGATCCAAAGAAGAACGCATGGCTCCGCATCTCGGCAAATGTTGTCTTTACGGATGATGAAGGTATCAGAAACGATGTGTATCAGGCACACCCGTTCATGAAGAAGTTCTTCACATCCTTTGAAGATCCGAAGTTTGAGGTGTTTACGCTTGCCGGAACCGCGGTCATTGCCGGATGTGAAAAGAAACCGCCGAAGAGCTACACCCTGAAGGGATAACCTCTCCCTTTTTTTAACCTGTCTACACTGTATCACACATCCTTTATCTCATTGTGATTCCAACGTAGTAGGATATGGACGCATACGAACTCGTCACCCGTAACACGGCGGAGATCGTCACTGAAGACGAACTCCGGCAGTTGTTGAACAAACCAACAAAGCGGGTCTATACCGGGTATGAACCCAGCGGCGAGATTCACCTCGGTCACCTGGTGACCATCAATAAACTGATGGATATGAAAGCAGCAGGGTTTGACGTTGTGGTCTTGATCGCAAACCTGCACGCATATCTGAACCGGAAGGGAACGTTTGAACAGATCAAAGAACTTGCCGAGTACAACAAGGCATGTATCGAGGCATGCGGTCTGAAGGGTGCGGAGTTTGTGCTGGGAACGGATGTCCAGCTGACGCCCAAGTATCAGACCGAAGTCTTAACACTTTGTCAGGAGATCACGCTGAACCGGGCGACCCGCAGTATGGACGAGGTCGGCCGTGCCATGGATAACCCGATGGTCTCGCAGATGGTGTATCCGGTTATGCAGGTCGTTGATATTCCGACCCTGAACGTTGACGCGGCGGTCGGCGGTATCGACCAGCGCAAGATTCACATGCTGGCCCGCGAGCATCTGCCGAGTCTCGGCTACAAGCCGCCGGTCTGCATCCACACGCCGATTGTGAACGGTCTTGACGGCCAGAAGATGTCTTCTTCGAAAGGCAACGTCGTCTCGGTCGCCGACTCGCCCGAGGAGATCAAAAAGAAGATGAAGAAGGCGTTCTGTCCGCCGGAGGTGGAAGGAAACCCGATTCTGCAGGTGTTCCAATACAATATCTTCCCCCGCGTGTCGGAGATTGTTATCCGCCGGCCTGAGAAGTTCGGCGGGAACGCGGAGTACCAGAGCTACGCAGACCTTGAGGCGGCCTACGCCGCAGGAAAGATTCACCCGATGGATCTCAAGGCAGCCTGCGGTGAGGCGCTGACGGAGATCCTCGCGGATGCGTATGCATACGTGCAGAGTTATAAGAACTGATCCGTATCAATACAATTTCAGAACATTATTTTTTTTCTTTTTCAGGATGACAGAGAAACCTGCTGCAAAGGCGATCGAACAAAACTTTTTGGAAAACTATTGTTCCCTCCGCCGCCTCACCATCGTGCAGGAGATTACCCGCGGCTGGTCGGCAGACAAAAAATATCTGGTACAAAATGCGGACGGAGAGAAATTTCTGCTCAGGACGACACGTTCCGCGGAAAAATTTCCGTACAAACAGCAGGAGTTTGCGGTGCTCAAGACCCTGGAAAAACTGGATCTCCCGCTTCCCAAACCCCTTGATCTGACCTGCTGCAAAGATTGTGAAACCATCTGCATGCTTCTGTCATGGGTACCGGGCGAGGATCTGGAGGAGGGACTGCCGGAACGTTCGCCGGAGGAACAGTACCACCTCGGCATCACCGCCGGAAAAATTCTCCGGCAGCTTCACACAATTTCAGCCCCGGACACCCTGCCCTGCTGGGGAGAACGCTTCGCCAAAAAAATCGATCGGCGGATCAAAGCATATACCTTATGCGGTGTCCGGCTCCCGCATGACGAGGAAATCCTTGTATACATTGCCGCCAACCGTCACCTGATTCAAAACCGCCCGCAGTGTTTTCAGCACGGTGACTATCATATCGGCAACATGGTTCTGGACGAAAACGGAACGCTCGGCATCGTCGACTTTGACCGGGCGGACTGCGGAGACCCCTGGGAAGAGCTGAACCGGATCACGTGGTGCGCAGCCGCGAGCAGATATTTTGCCGCGGGAAGAATTGACGGCTACTTTGACGGAGACATTCCGGAAAACTTCTGGAAGCTCTGTCTCCTCTATATCTGCTCGGACATGACGGGTGCTGCCGCAGCTGCCGTTTCCCTCGGAGAGGACGAAGTTGCCGGTGTCGTGCAAACCGCACGGGACGTTTTCTCCTGGTTTAACGACCTGAACAATCCGATCCCAAGTTGGCACCCATTTGGCATGAATCAGACGGATGGATCATATCATCTTTGATGAGGTTTACCGGTAACCCGATACCTCATATGATCCTCCGGCAAATACCATTATACACATGCAACTGACCGTTCTTGTTGACAACACCACCGCAATTGACAAATATTTTCTCGGCGAACCGGGACTGTCCTTCTATCTTGAGGACGGGAACGAAAAGATCCTTTTCGACTGCGGATACTCGGATGTGTGCAGAATCAACGCAGAACGCATGGGAGTGGATCTCTCCCGCGTGACAACCCTGGTGTTCTCCCACGGCCACGACGATCACACCGGAGGACTTGCACACCTGCAGGCAATACTGCCGCCGGCAAAAATTGTTGCCCATCCCGATACCTTCCGCGAAAAAAGAAGCCGCGGGATGAATGCAGGTTCAATCTTTCGTACTGAGGAACTTGCAGAAAAATACGAGATGCATCTTTCGCAAAAACCACAGAAGGTAAGTGATCACCTCACTTTTCTCGGAGAAATCCCCCGGCTCAACGACTTTGAACCACGGGTACAGTTCGGCGAGTACGCAAGCCCCGAAGGGTTCGTCCCGGATTTCGTGATGGAAGACTCAGCCCTTGTCTATGAACGATCTGACGGAATTTTCCTTATCACCGGCTGCTCGCACGCAGGCATCTGCAATATGGCCGCCTATGCAAAAGAACTGTTTCAAAAACCGGTTCGGGGCATCATCGGCGGGTTCCATCTCAAAGAGGCGGATGAACGGGCACAAAAAGTGATTGCATATCTGGAAAAGCTCGGCGTCCCGGAGCTTTACCCCTGCCACTGTACCTCATTTGCCGTGCGGGCGGCAATCCATCAGAAAATTCCCTGCGGCGAGGTGAGCGTGGGGATGAATATTACGTGGTAAAATTGTGATCCTGAGAAAAGAGAGCATCATCATTTTTTCTCTGGGAAATCACGGATCTTCCGTATCGTAGCAGGAACTCCCGCAACCATGACATTATCCGGGATATCCTGAAGTACTACAGCGCCTGCGCCTATCACTACATTCTCTCCAATCGTAACGTCATGAGCAACACTACTCCCCATACATACCCAGGTGTTTTTCCCAATATGGACACGGCCTGCTATCGTGGCATTCGGAGAGAGATGGACGCCATCCTCAATAACACAATCATGTTCTACAATTGCCCCGGTATTTATAATACAAGCCTTTCCGACTTTTGCAAAAGGATTCACAACAGAATGCGCCAACAGTATTGATCCCTCTCCAACTTCTGCAAATTGGCTCACGACAGAGGTTGGATGGATAAGTGTCGCAAGTTTCATTCCCTGAACCTCAAAATTCAGCGATAACTGCAACCGGATTGCATTTTGTAACCCGATAGCAACAATAACTTCATCAAAATTATGCAGAATATACTCAATTGTGGTGGTATTTTGATCCAGTAACGGATAACCGCTGACGCCTCCGCCGGTAACATCATTACTCATGAACGAAATATGACGGTACATCCCTGAGGATAACGCACAGTCCAATGTGACTTTTCCCTGCCCACGCGCCCCGACAATGAGCAATCGTTTTTCATCCCATTTTGTATAATGATCAATATCACCACAATATTTCTCACTCATCAGGAAGTATTTGGGGGGGGGGGTATAAACCTTCCTGTCTATATATCTTATTTTTCGGAAAGAACATGAAAAAAATACAGAAAAAACATACATGCAAAAAATGGATCCAGATACAATCCGAACAAACAGCAGGCTTGGGAGTGGGGCCTGAGCCAGTTCTTTTCTGTATGGTTTGGGGAGGCGCCGGCATTCCCAAACCATACATCAGAAAAGGGACGGGGCGAAGAACTAATACCCAGTAGACGAAATAATAACTGATTGCGAATACATCACCCCCAAAAAAATGAAATCAACACCACACCCACGAGATCACCACCACGAAAACCTCGATAAAATCGAGCGGCTGGATCGCAAACTCGCAGATCTCGGCATCAAAATCCGCAAAGACGAAGATTCCCGCAAAGTTACCGGTGAGGTCTTTGACGAAACCACGCTTCTTGCCCTCTACAAACTGGTGAACAAAAAAGTCATCAGCTCAATCGGAGGCTCCATCTCCACCGGAAAAGAAGCAAACGTTTTCATCGCCGGACGTACCGGCAAAACCGGTGAGGAAACCGGTGCCGCAGTCAAAATCTACCGTCTGCGTACCGGCAACTTCACCACCATGAGCGAGTACATCTTGGGCGACCCCCGGTTTTCCAACATCAGGCGCACCCACAAAGACATCATTTTTGCCTGGACCAAAAAGGAGTACAGCAATCTCGCCCGCACCAGAGAAGCAGGCATTCCCTGCCCTGAACCGCTTGCCTTTGACAGAAACATTCTGATCATGGAATTTTTGGGAGAAGACGGCATCCCGTACCCGCAGATGCGCCAGAAACTCCCGAAAAGTCCCGAAGAAACCTATCAGGATGCAGTCGGCCTCATTCGCGATCTGTATCAGAAAGCCAGACTTGTACACGGAGACCTCTCCGAGTACAACATCCTCACAGGAGCGGACGGCCTTATTCTGATCGACATGGCCCAGGCAGTAACGCCGGAACACCCGAAGGCCTACAACTTTCTGTTCCGCGACATTAGAAACATTAACAGATTTTTTGCACCAAAATGCAAAACAACCGACGAACATGACGTATTCCGCAACATAGTCGGAGAAGAATTTTTCGAGATATAACATGACCCAGGAAGTAAAAATCCCCAACGACCGTATCGGCGCAATCATCGGAAAACACGGCGAAACCCGTAAAAATCTGGAAAAACTGCTGGAGGTAACCCTCGAAGTGGACAGCCATGACGGCCTGGTCACCATCACCAACGAAGAGGACGCACTTGCCGAGATCCGATCGATGGAGATCATCAAAGCAATCGGTCGCGGATTTTCCCCGGAGCGCGCCCGAAAACTGCTGGAGGACGACGATATGATACTGGACTTAATCGACATCTCCGATGATGCCGACACGCCGCAGAAACTTTCCCGTGTCCGCGGAAGAATCATCGGCCGCGACGGAAAAGCCCGCGAGCAGATCGAAAACATGACCGGTACCTACATCTCGGTGTACGGAAAAACCATCGGCATTATCGGTCTTCCCGACCAGGTGAACGACGCCCACACCGCAGTTCTTATGTTGATCAGCGGCTCGGATCACAACACCGTATTCAACTTCCTTGACCGCAAGAAAAAGGAAGCCAAGATGAATGTGATAAGCTACTACTACTGAGACAGCAACGGGCATGCCCGTGCGTCTCTACCATTCACAATCTTTATTTACAAACAGAGTTTCTCCATAGTTCCACTCGAAACAAAGGGGTTCATATACCGGATCGGCCATTCCATGAAAATAGACTCACTGCCTCTCCCAATTTCGCTGCGCACGAAGTATTCGGCTTTGGGCATCACCGAACTCTACCCGCCGCAGGCGGAGTGCGTAGATGCAGGTCTGTTCGACCGAAAAAACCTGCTCGTGGCAATTCCTACCGCATCCGGCAAGACTCTTGTTGCCGAAATGGCGATGCAAAAGGAAATTGCAGACGGCGGAAAGTGTCTCTATATTGTTCCTTTGAAGGCACTTGCCGCAGAAAAATATGAGGATTTTTCCGGAAAAGAGGTGAAGGTCGGGATCGCGACCGGCGATCCCGATCAGCGCGACGAGTATCTGGGCCGCTATGATATTATTGTGGCGACGTCGGAGAAGACAGATTCGCTGCTGCGAAACCGATCCGAATGGCTGAAGCGAGTTTCGCTCCTCGTGGTGGACGAGATTCATCTGATCGGCGATCCTTCCCGCGGTGCGACACTGGAGATGGTGATCGCAAAACTGCGGTACCAGAACCCCGCCATGCAGATCATCGGCCTTTCGGCAACGATGGGTAACCCGGAGGAGCTCGCAAAGTGGCTGGACGCAGGCCTCATCACAAGCGAGTGGCGGCCGGTGGATCTCCGGGAAGGCGTGTACCACAACGGGGCGATTCACTTCCACGGCGCGGAACGGATCGTGCCGACGCCGAAGAAGGACGATGATCTGAATCTGCTGCTGGATACCGCCGCGGAAGGCGGGCAGTGTCTGGTGTTCGTATCCTCGCGGCGGTCGGCGGAGGCGTACGCAAAACGGGCTGCGACGGTACTGAAGAAGAAGTCGGCGGAGCTTGACGGGTATGCAGACAGAATCGCAAAGGCGGATGCAACACCGTCCGGAAAAGTACTGGCGAACGCGGTGAGGAACGGCGCGGCGTTTCACCACGCGGGCCTGCCGCGGGCAGCCCGCGAAGCGGTGGAGGAGGGATTTCGCAAAGGCGACATTCAGGTGATCGCGTCAACCCCGACGCTCGCCGCAGGCCTGAATCTTCCTGCCCGGCGGGTACTCATCCGCGACTACCAGCGGTATGAGGCGGGCATCGGCATGAACCCGATTCCGGTGATGGAGTACCGGCAGATGGCCGGGCGCGCCGGAAGGCCACGGCTTGATCCCTACGGTGAGGCGGTTCTGATTGCCAAAGACCGCGATGCGGTTGACCGACTGTTTGAGGAGTTCATCGACGCACCGGCGGAGAACATTTCGTCCCAGTGTCAGAAGGAAAACGAGCTGCGGAACCATCTGCTGGCACTGGTCGCGACCGGATTTGCGTCCACCCGTGCGGAGGTCGAAGGGTTCATGGAGAAGTCCTTCTACGCAAGCCAGAAGGCGACGCACCGGAGACTTGACCGAAACATCAGTAAAGCTCTTGCGTATCTGGTGCAGAGCGGGATGATCACCGAAGAAGCGGACGGCGCTTTGTGGGGAACACAGTTCGGCGTGCTTGCCTCCCGTCTGTATCTCGATCCGGAAACAGCATCGCTCCTTCGTGAGACGCTGGAAAAACAGGAGACCTTTTCGGCATTCGGGATGCTGCATCTTTTGTGCATGACACCGGATATGTTCCGGTTTTACCTGAAGGCATCCGACGAGCGGCTGGTGGATCAGGTGTTCTGCGAGCGGGGCGACGAACTGTGGTGCGAGGAGCTGTCCGAGGAGTTCTTTGCCGCGGTGAAGACGGCGCTGGTTGCGGAGGCCTGGTGCGAGGAGGTCCCGGAAGACATCATCTGCGAGAACTTCGGCGTGGGTGCAGGGGATATTCATGCGGTGGTGGAGAATCTCCGCTGGCTGATGCATGCGGCAGGGAGAATCACCCATGAGTTTGCGCCGCGGTTTGATGCCGAGGTACGCAATCTTGAGATCCGGATCGAAAACGGGGTAAAGGAGGAACTTCTGCCGCTGATAGCACTGCGCGGCATCGGTCGTGTTCGTGCCCGGAGGCTGTTTGACCGCGGGATTACGACACCTGAGGCACTGCTCGCTGCCGATACCCGCGAGGTGGTGTCAATTCTTGGAAACGTTCTTGCAAAAAACGTTTTGGAGCAGGCAGCAAAAAAGACGGGAAAGACGACCGGATTTTCCTCTCTTCCGGAGGAAGAGAGGAACGAAGTAGGCCCTGACGCGGCTCCGGCAGAGCCGAAGCCGCAGAAAACCCTGTTTGATTTTGGAGAGTAGAGAAATGATGGAACAGTCCCTTACAATCTATGAGGCCAGAGCTGCGGTCAGTGATACGGCGGCAGTCCTTGCACAGGTCAATGCGATCGCAAAAAAAACCGCATCGACCATTGTACTGTTTGATGCAGAAAAAGTTGCAGGACAGGATCACATCCGTTCCGCAGTCCTGCATGCAAAGCGGTCATGTGCTTCCGGAAAACCGGTCGCCCGGACGCTTGCAATGGAGATTCTGCTGTATGCCTCCGGCCAGCGCCAGTGCTCGCTTGCGCCGCGGTTTGGTCTGCATGCAGGAGATAACGTACTGTTTGTGGTAATTCTCGACGGAGATACAGCGGCAGCACAGGAGCTGCTGAACGAAGTTGTTGTGCCGGAGAAACACGGAGTGCGTGCATCCCGGGCGGTGCTGATGAAAGAGTTCGGGATTACGGATGCGGAGCTGGCGGTCGTCGGGGAAGACCGCATTGATGAGCTGGTGATCGAACGAGTTGCTCTGATGGATGCGTACAAATAAATTCAGAGAGACTTTTCCATCACGTAATCATCCATCACAAACCCGTGTCCAATCTCGGTCACCAGTTCCCGGGCACGGACAAAACCAAGTTTTTCATACACCGCAAGGGAAGAGAAATTCCTTTTGTTGACCGTCAGATAGATCATGGTAAGCCCGTGCTCTCTGGCAAGTGATGCGATGAACTCTATTGCACTGCGGGAAAATCCCCGACCGCGGAAACTTTTTCTGATATAAATTTTTGAAAGAAACATCGCATGATTCTCGGGTTCGGGATGAACGGCAGTATAGCCGATCCGATCGGAGCCTGACTGCAGAAGATAATACTGATAACCGGTCTCCGTAATCTGGCGGGTGATCGCCTCAGCAGACTGAAACGTTTCAATCATGTACGCAGTCTGCGCCGCGCCAATGATCGGCGGAAAATGTTCGGTCCAGATCTCTTTGGCAAGCTCTGCCACCGCAGTGATATCCTCAACCGTTTCAACCGGAAGAAGAGAAAGGGATGTCATGGTTACTGACCTGCATGTGTGAGGGTGTGACGGATCTCCGGGACGATGATCTCTTCTGCTGCAAGCTTCACTGCTTTGGGAGAACCCGGTATGCAGAAGATCACACGGCCGTTTGTGATCCCCGCAGTTGCACGGGAAAGGATAACAGAGTTTCCTACCTGCTCATAACTTTTCATCCGGAACAGTTCACCAAACCCGTCTATGGTCTTTTGAAACAATGGGATTGCCGCTTCAATGGTACAGTCATCATGCGTAAGACCTGTTCCGCCGTTTACCACAACACAGTTTGCTGTTTTCAGTGCTTCCAAGATCGCAGCCTGAATTGCAGGGATATCATCCTTGACAATGACAAGAGATACAATCGGAATGTCTGCGGCAGCAAATGTATCGCGAATGATCTGTCCGCTCAAATCTGTTTTCTCTGTCCGGGTTGTGGACACAGTGATAACAGCAGTTTGTATGGAAACATCCTTTCGGTGTTCGGATGGCATGAAAACTATGTAGGTATTCCTTAGTATTATGCGATTCGCAACAGGGTAAGTTCAATGAAATAAGTTAATCAGTTGAGAAAAATGAAAAACAGATCTAATGTGACAATTTTTTTATCAGAATTTTTTGACTCTTCCCCAGAAACACCCCCACCCCTTTATTTCGAGTGGAACACATGGAAGGTATCTTCCCAAAAATGATACCTTCCTGTCTGGTCTTACTATTCATAAGTAAGTCTACCTCTCATAATATAAAACTTTTCATTTTAAACATTGTAAAAATTTTTTATTGATTATAAAAAATAAAAAATTATTTGTGAACAAAAGAAGAATCTGCCACAGATTCTGGGAATATGCGAGATTTTTTGGAAACACCCAATCCGGTTTCCACTCGAAATGAAGGGGTGGGGGACTGCATACAGCATCCATGATGTTCTCTGGAAATTCTGGCCACTCTCCTGACATATTCGTACTCTCCATACCCCCTCAATTAGATGACCCTATAAAGGTACTCTCCAGTGGAAAGAGCGGTGTATTAATAGGAAAAGAAGCGTATTCTAATCTACAGATCTGATATCTCATGCCTGACGAACCTTTCAAATCTACCGGCCTTTTCAAAAAATATACCGTACAAAATAAAATATTTCAGAATCGTGAGGTTCTCCGCCATAGTTACAGTCCACGTGAGCTCCCGCACCGGGTGGATCAGATTGACTCTATTGCCGTGATTCTTGCCCCTGCTCTTCAGGGTGCCACTCCCTCCAACATTCTCATCTACGGCAAAACCGGTACCGGAAAAACCGCAACCGTCAAGTTTGTCGGATCCGAACTGGAGAATGAAAGCTCCGAGTTTTCCCCCTGCCGCATGGTGCATCTCAACTGTGAGACCATCGATACCCAGTACCGCGTGCTTGCCCAGATTGCAAACCATATCAGCGGTCACGATCTCAAACCAAGCGACCGCGCCAAGAACACCATCCCTGCAACCGGCTGGCACACCGATCAGGTGTACTCCGAACTCAAGAACGTACTTGAACAGGCCGGAGGTCTGCAGATCATCGTACTTGACGAGATTGACAAACTCGTCAAAAAAAGTGGTGACGATACGCTCTACAATCTGACAAGAATCAACAGTGATCTCAAAAATGCCCGGGTCAGCATTATCGGCATCTCCAACGATCTTACCTTCAAGGACTTCCTGGACCCCCGTGTTCTTTCCTCGCTCTCCGAAGAAGAACTGGTGTTTCCCCCCTACGATGCCGTTCAGCTGCAGGACATTCTGCATCAGCGTGCTGAAATGGCCTTCCTCCCGGACGCCGTCAGTGAAGATGTTATTGCTCTTTGTGCGGCACTCGCCGCGCAGGAGCATGGTGACGCCCGGCGTGCGCTTGATCTTCTTCGCGTCTCCGGTGAACTTGCCGAACGGGAATCCTCGGACAAAGTCCTTGAGGCCCATGTCCGCCGCGCCCAGGAAAACATCGAGACCGATACTATGAGCGAGTGTGTCCAGACCCTTCCGCGTCAGGGAAAGATGGTACTCTGTGCCATGCTCCTCGTCTCCTCTTCGGGTCAGAAGGTGTTCACCAGCGGCAGCGTCATCAACATTTACCGCGAGCTTGCACGGGAACTCGATGTCGAACCCTTAACCCACCGGCGGGTTTCGGATCTCATCAACGAACTGAACATGCTCGGTATCGTGACCGCCCGTGTCGTCTCGCACGGTCGTCACGGCCGGACAACAGAAATCTATTTCAACAGTCCCACTAATCAGATACGTACAGTAGTAATGAACGATCCAAGTCTCCGGGAGTGTAGCATCTTACAGCCGCTTCTCTGAGACCTCTGCATCACCCAGGTGAAAAAATCATGGACGAAAAGGATACAGTAATCCTTCGGGAACTGCAAAAGAACAGCCGTATCGCCGCAGGCGATATTGCTGTCATGCTGGAGGTTGATGAACGCGAAGTTGAGAACCGTATCGCAGCACTCCACGCAGCAGGTGTTCTCCGGCGCTGCACTGCGGTCATTGACTACAGTGCTGCGGGAGTTGACGAGGTGGCTGTTATTCTGTCCCTCAAAATCACTCCCGAACGCGGACTGGGCTATGACGGCATCGCCGCCCAGATTGCCCGGTTCCCGCAGGTGGAGTCTATTCTTCTCCTGACCGGAACGTATGATCTGCAGGTCATCATCCGCGGCCAGTCCATGGCCGAGGTTTCCCGGTTTGTTGCCGAGCAGATCGCGTCCATCGAGGGCGTCCGCGAAACGATGACGCAGATTGTGATGCGGACATACAAAGAGCAGGGAGTTGAGATGTCGCGGCCCGGCAGCCGTGACCGTCAGCTCATCACGTTCTAAGGCGGGGGATCATGCGAAGTTTTGTATCACGCATGGCCGCGGAGATTCCTCCGTCGGGCATCCGGAAATTTTTTGATCTGCTGCTCACCATGGACAATGTGATCAGCCTCGGCGTCGGCGAACCGGATTTTGATACCCCGTGGAACATTTCGCAGGCTGCGATTGCATCCATCGAAAAAGGCATGACGATGTACACGTCAAACCGCGGTCTTGCGGAGCTGCGTGAGCTCCTCGCTGCTGATCTTGACCGGCGCTACCACACGAAGTACTGTCCGGAGACCGAGATGATCGTAACCAGCGGCGTTTCCGAAGCGCTGGACGTTGCGGTGCGGGCGGTGGTCGATCCGGGCGATGAGGTCCTCGTTGTGGATCCCTGTTTCGTCTCGTATCAGCCTGAGGTGCTGATGGCCGGCGGAAGGCCGAAGGCCCTTCCCTGCCGGGCAGAGGATCAGTTCAAAGTAACGCCCGAGGCACTGATGGAGTCCGTCACACCGAAGACGAAAGTGCTGATGATCAACTTCCCGAACAATCCGACCGGCGGGGTGATGGGTGCAGACGATCTCAAGGCCATCGCCGATATCGTGATCGATCACGATCTGTTGGTGATCTCCGATGAGGTGTATGCGGAGCTGACCTATGATGGTCACCATGTATCAACCGCTGCGATCGATGGTCTGTGGGACCGGACGATCACCCTGAACGGATTTTCCAAAGCCTATGCCATGACCGGCTGGCGGCTCGGCTACGTTTGTGCGCCGAAGGAGATCTGTGACGCGGCACTGAAGATTCATCAGTACGTGATGATGTCAGCACCGACCGCTGCGCAGTTTGCGGCAATTGAGGCACTGAAGAACGGTGAGGATGCGAAAAACGAAATGGTTGCTGAGTACCGGATGCGGCGCAACCTCTTTGTGAAGGGTCTCAATGACGTCGGGCTTCCCTGTCATCTGCCGAAGGGTGCATTCTATGCGTTTCCCTCGATTGCGGGAACAGGCCTGTCGGATGAGGAGTTTGCCGAGCAGCTCTTAAAGGAGCAGCACGTTGCGGTTGTGCCGGGAAGCGCGTTTGGCGAGAGTGGTCGCGGCCATGTGCGGACCTGTTACGCGGTGGATCGATCGAAGCTTTCCGATGCGGTACACCGCATCGGAATGTTTGTTGAGTCGCTGCACAGCTGAAGTATTTAACCCCTTTGTTTCGAGTGGAGGAGTTTATATACTCCTCCCGATTTTCCATGCAGAAGAGAGAGATCGTCGCACGGTTCCTTGAGGCGGGTCTGCTGGTTCACCCGGCGGTTGTTACGTATATCAGCGAGAGCGGCGGCTCCGGTATTATTGAAGGAATCATCAGTTCTCTGCCGTCCGCGGTTTCGGTGGTGACGCCGAAGGAGGTGCCGGGTATGGTGGCGGCACGGGTTGACAAACTTGCGGTCGGCGTGAGTGCGCTGCCGGAGATTCTTGCGGGAAGAGAGGGCTCTTCTGTTCCCACAGCAAACCCGGAGGAGTCCTTTGCCCTGTTCCGCGATCGGTACGATGCCCTTGCCGCGATGATGCGGCCCCGTGTCAGCCCGGTTCCAATTGAAGCACTGGTGAAACAGAACAGCCGCTTTGCCGACACCGATATCGGTGCTATCGGTATGGTGGTTGAGAGTTCGACGAGTGCGAAGGGTCACCGGATTGTGGAGATCGAAGATCCGACCGGGACTATTAAGGTCCTGTTCAACAAAAACCGCGAAGGGTTTGATGAAGCGGAGAAGATCATCCCTGATGAGGTTATCGGCGTTCGCGGAAAACTTGCCCGTGATACGGGCGGCGGCGGCGGCATGATCTTCTCCGACACCCTGTTCCGGCCGGAGATTCCGCTGACCCATACGATATCTCCTTCCAAAGAGCCGGGTAAAGTTGTTCTCATCTCGGATGTACATGTGGGAAGCGATACGTTTCTTCCGGATGCGTGGGATCGGTTTGCTTCGTGGCTGGAAGCGACACCCGAGGTCAAGTATCTGCTGATCGCAGGAGATGTGGTGGACGGTATTGGGGTGTATCCGAATCAGGACAAGGAACTGCACATCAAAACGATTTACGAACAGTATGATGCGGTCGGCGAGATGCTCTCGGCCCTGCCGTCGCATCTGCAGATTGTTCTCTCTCCCGGTAACCACGATGCGGTGCGGGCCGCAGAACCCCAGCCGGTTCTCCCCGAAGAGTTCCGGGCGCAGTTCCCGGGCAATGTGACGTTTGTGGAAAACCCGGCGGTGGTGAACATCCAGTCGGTGAACGTTTTGATGTATCACGGGCGCAGTATTGATGATCTGATCAAGTTTATTCCGGGAGCAAGTTACGAGCATCCGGGAGAGATCATGGAAGCGATGCTGAAACGCCGTCACCTGGGTCCCATCTACGGTCAGAGAACGCCGCTGCTCTCAACACCCATGGATCATCTGGTGATCCGTGACGTTCCGGACATTTTACAGACCGGGCATGTGCATATCAGTGATGTTATCAGTTATCGCGGTGTGCTCGGCGTGAATGCAGGGACCTGGCAGGGCCAGACATCGTTCCAGAAACAGATGAACATTAATCCGACGCCGGCGGAGGCGGTTGTGGTGGATCTGGCGACGATGGGGTATGAGAAGTTCTGCTTTTTGAAGTGAGGGTATCAATACCAATCCTTCCCTTCTCCCTCGCGCGCCGCCCGTTCGTCAATAATCGAAACCCTTTCGTACGACCTTCTTCCTGTCAGCACCGGAAACTCTTTTTGCACTAGTATTATTAGGTAGTCTGTCCTGTACTATAGAGAGAAACCAAACCGGGTATCCGGAGGTTTTTGATTCGTATGGATCTGATCTATCTCGCTCCAATATGTGCCGTAATCGGCCTTCTCTTCGCCCTCTACTCTTACTCTGTGGTAAAGAAAGAGGGGACCGGCGATGAGAAGATGCAGAAGATCGCTGCAGCCATTCACCTTGGCGCAATGGTCTTTCTGAACCGTCAGTATCGCGCAATCGGAGCCTTTGTTGTTGTTATTGCAATCATTCTTGCAGGTCTCTCTTTCGTCACCGACGACAGTATGAGTATCTGGGCAGCACCCGCATATGTTATCGGTGCCGCTCTTTCCTCGCTTGCGGGATACATTGGTATGCACAGCGCAACCAAGGCAAACGTAAGAACTACCAATGCCGCAAAACGCGGTATTGCTGATGCAGTCAAAGTTTCCTTTGCCAGCGGCTCGGTCATGGGTATGTCCGTGGTCGGTCTCGGCCTTCTCGGTGCATCCGTTGTCTTCCTTGCCCTTATCGGCATCTTCGGCGGATTCGGCGACATCGTTGCCGTGAACACCGTGGTCTCCAACATGGCGGCTTTTGGTTTTGGTGCATCCTCTGTTGCACTCTTCGCCCGTGTCGGCGGCGGTATCTTTACCAAGGCAGCTGATGTCGGTGCCGACCTTGTCGGCAAAGTCGAGGCAGGCATCCCTGAAGACGATCCCCGCAACCCGGCTGTCGTTGCCGACAACGTCGGTGACAACGTTGGTGATGTTGCAGGAATGGGTGCCGACCTGTTCGAGTCCTATGTGGGTTCGATCATCGCATCCATGGCTCTCGGTATCGTCGGTGCAGCATTTGCCCTCTCCCAGTTTGGTGAGAACGCCAACGCACTCAACGTCATTCTTCTGCCGATGCTCATCTCCGCATGCGGTATCATTGCCGCAGCAGTCGGAACCCTCTTCGTCAGAACCAAGAAGAACGAGAACTCCGCAATCCACAAGGCATTCAACACGGGAACGGTCATTGCACTGATTCTTTCCGTGATTGCAACCTACTTCCTGACCTCCAACCTTGTTGGTGGTCAGTTTGGTATGGGTATCTGGTTTGCAACCATCGCCGGTCTTGTTGCAGGATTTGGTATCGGTCTGATCACTGAGTACTACACCTCCTTTGACTACAAACCGACAAAATCGATCTCCGAGTCCTGTCAGACCGGAGCTGCAACCAACATAATTAACGGATTTGCAAAAGGTATGGAGTCGACCGTCTGGCCGGTTCTGATCATTGCAGCCGCGACCTATGTTGCCTACTACTTCGCAGGAATGTACGGTATCGGTATTGCCGCAGTTGGTATGCTGTCCACTCTTGGTCTGACCCTTGCCGTTGATGCATACGGCCCGGTTGCCGACAACGCCGGCGGTATCGCCGAGATGTCCGGTCAGCCGCACTCTGTCCGTGAGATCACCGATACCCTTGACGCGGTTGGAAACACGACCGCGGCAATCGGTAAAGGATTTGCCATTGGTTCCGCTGCGCTGACGGCTCTTGCACTGTTCAGTGCCTATGCAACCGCAGTCGGTCTTGAGGCAATCGATCTTCTCAACACCAATGTGTTCATTGGTATCCTTATCGGCGGTATGCTTCCGTTCCTCTTCTCTGCCCTTACCATGACCGCAGTCGGTCAGGCAGCACAGAAGATCGTGGTTGAGGTCCGCCGTCAGTTCAAAGAGATCAAAGGCCTGATGGAAGGCACTGCAGAGCCGGACTACACGTCCGCAATCGCTATTGCAACCGACTCGGCAATTCACAAGATGATTCTGCCGGGCGTTATTGCAATCGCAGCCCCGATCATTATCGGTCTGGTTCTTGGTCCTCTTGCACTCGGCGGTCTCCTTGTGGGCTCGCTTGTTGCAGGTGTTCTCCTTGCGCTTACGATGGCAAACTCCGGAGGAGCCTGGGACAATGCAAAGAAGTACATTGAACTTGGCAACTACGGCGGCAAAGGCTCTGACGCCCACAAGGCAGCAGTGGTCGGTGACACCGTCGGTGATCCGTTCAAGGATACGTCCGGACCCGCTCTGAACATTCTGATTAAGCTGATGAGCATGATTGCACTGGTATTTGTGCCGGTCATCTTAGCCTTCGCAGCATAAACAGACAAAATCATATCCACATTTTTTTCCGCGGGTGCGTTTCCAATCATTTTCCCGCGTTGCCCTTTTCAGGAGTTGATTCGTCAATAATATTTTATTAACAAATCCGATAAGATTCAAGAGAATTAATAATCTTTGGACAGACAACCAGTACCTATCTATGGCTGACGCTGTTTCCGCCCCGCAGGCACCTGATCGAAAGCTGCCGGACTACCGGTTCAGATTTGTTCTTCTGATCCTTGCGGCGGTAATCTGCATCGTTGGATCTTTTGCTGTCGGTAGATATTCACTCGGAATCGCTGATGTTATTCTCGTCTTCCTCTCCTCATTTCACTCTCTTATCGGATCCTCCGTTACGGTTTGTGAAACGTTTCTTTCTATTCTCCCTCCGTTTTCTCCTTTGTCCGGTGCGGTCTGGTCTGTTTCTTTCCTCTCTTCCGGCATTGCGCATCTTCTCTCAATGATTCTTCCGGGCCCGGATACCTGGGACTTTGCAACCTACAGTGTGCTGTTCAACATCCGCCTTCCAAGAATCTGCGCAGCGATTCTGGTGGGCGCTGCTCTTTCCACGGCGGGTGCTGCGTATCAGGGGATGTTTCAGAACCCGCTGGTCTCCCCCGACATCCTCGGTGCATCAGCCGGTGCCGGGTTTGGTGCGGCCGTTGCTATTTATTTTTATCTTGGCACCGGCGCGATTACGGCGTTTGCCTTTGCGGGCGGTCTCATTGCCGTCGGCGCTGCCTATCTGATCAGCCGTCTGACCAAAGGTTCTGCGACCCTGAGCATGGTGCTTGCCGGAATTCTGATCGGGAGTCTTTTCAGTGCGGCAACCTCCTACATCAAACTCGTTGCCGATACCAACGATCAGCTTCCGGCGATTACCTACTGGCTGATGGGAAGTCTCGCCGGTGCGGAGAGTGACTATAAACTGGGTCTTGCGGCTGTCGTTATCGGTCTTGGTCTTCTCCCGCTGGTACTGCTTCGCTGGAGGATGAATGTCCTCACGCTCGGCGAGGATGAAGCCCGGAGCATTGGCGTCAACACAAATCTTCTGCGGCTTGTCGTGATCATCTGCGCAACGCTCGTGACCGCGGTTGCCGTCTCCATCTCTGGTCTCATCGGCTGGGTCGGTCTTGTCATCCCGCACTTCTGCAGAATGATCTTCGGCTACGATTACCGGAGGATTATTCCGGCCGCAATTATTATGGGTGCCGGATTTCTGCTGCTGGTGGACGACTTCTCCCGCACTATTGCAACCACCGAAGTTCCGCTTGGGATTCTCACGGCATTTGTTGGGGCTCCTATCTTTGCCTATCTTCTGATGATGGGAGGAAAACGATCATGACGCTTGATATCTCACATCTCTCCTTTGCGTACAGCAAAACCTCCCGGCAGGTACTCAATGATATCTCCTTTTCCGTTGGAGAAGGAGATCTGCTTGCGGTTCTCGGACCGAACGGGGTCGGCAAGAGTACAATGTTTCGCTGCATCCTCGGCTTTCTCCGCAGTTATCAGGGCACCATCCATCTGAACGGCCGGGATATCCGGACGCTGGATCACAAAGAGATTGCAAAGCATGTTGCCTACATTCCGCAGTCAACGTACCCGGTGTTCAACTACACAGTTCTTGATGTGGTTTTGATGGGCCTGACCAATCAGGTGAATCTGCTTGCCGCCCCGAACCAGCAGCACATCGACGAAGCGTACGCGGCGATGGAAAGTCTCGGTATTGCGCATCTGCGGGATGCGGGGTACGGGGAGATCAGCGGCGGTGAGCGGCAGCTTGCGTTAATTGCACGGGCGCTTGTTCAGAAGGCAAAGATTCTGATCATGGATGAGCCGACGGCAAACCTTGATTACGGCAACCAGTTTCGCGTGATGTGCCGGATCTCGGATCTTGCGAAGGAGGGCTACAGTATTATTCTTTCCACTCATAATCCGGATCATGCCTTTCTGTATGCAAACCGGACTCTGATGATCTACGGCGGCCGCGTGATTGCGGACGGAGCTCCGGAGAAGGTGCTGGATGCAGCGCTGATCAAGGAGGTGTATGGTGTGGATGTCCATGTTGAGGATTATCAGTACGGTTCCCGCCGTCACAAGCTGTGCATCCCGATCGACGGCGGAGTCGGAAAGCATACCTAATTTTGTTAACTATTTTTCATTATTTTTCCAATATTTTTCCTGAATGTATTTTATGTTGCGGCAGCCAAACAGTACTTCATCACTCTCGTTGTGGAAGGTAGATGTGTTTTTTATGAAAGCTACGAAAATTTTTCTGATTCTGGCACTGGTTTGTGTCGGGTGCACCGTTCTTTGCGGTGCTGTTTCCGCTGAAGAGATGCGGACGTTTGTTGATGATGTCGGCCGGGAGGTTGTTCTGCCGGTTGAGATTGATGCGGTTTCGCCATCCGGGCCGCTCGCGCAGACGGTTCTGTACTCGCTGGATCCGGATCTGTTTGTGAGCGTTTCTGCGACTCCGTCGGCAATGGAACAGAAGTATCTCGATCCACGATTGATGACCCTGCCGGAGACGGGCCAGTTCTACGGATCAAAGGCCTCAACGATGAACCCGGAGTCGATTATGGAACTGAATAAGCAACTACACATTGATGTGGTTCTGGATATCGGTGAGGCAAAAGGGACGATGAAGGAGGATCTGAATGATATCTCCGGAAAAACCGGTGTTTCGTTTGCGTTTATCACGCAGAACAAACTTTCCGATATTCCGGGTTCGTATCTGAAACTCGGTGAACTTCTTGATCGAAAAGAACAGGGCGGGCGACTTTCCGCGTATGCGTCGTCACTTCTTGCCGAGTTTGATGCTGGGATGAAGACCGTCGGTGAGAACAAAAAATCGCTGATTTATGTCTCTTCAATTGACGGGAATGCGGTTTCTCTGGTGGGGAACGGTTCGTATCACGCGAACGTGATTGATTATGTCGGCAATAATGTGGGCGGTCATGCGGTGAGCAGCAGCGGTACGGGCGATGGATATACGATGGAGGATATTCTGCAGATGAATCCTGATTTCATCATCGTTTCCTTCACCACTGACCACGCCTACTACAACAAGATCCTGAACGATCCTCTGTGGCAATCCCTGTCTGCGGTGCGGAACGGTAATGTGTATGAGGCGCCGTGCGGTCCGTACAGCTGGATGGGACCTTCATCTCCTCTGAAACTTCTGATGCTGATGTGGCTGGGAAATCTGATGTACCCGGAGGTGTTTTCGTACGATATTCATGATCGGGTGAAGGAGTTTTATCCGCTGTTCTTCCATTATGATCTGACCGATGCGGAGTTGGATGAGCTGATGGTGTATGCAGTGCCGAATTCATCGCCCGCTCCCGCTGCAACGCAGGCTTCGGTTCCGATCGCCGGTATCTGTGCAGGCGCTGCGGTTGCACTGACGGGTGTCGGCTGCCGGCGATTCCAAAGTTAATTTTTTTTAGTTTATTTTTCCCAATAATCGAGTGTTATATTTTATATTTCGAGGTTCCAATAGTATCGTATGTCTCCCTTTGGGAGGTGGATGTATGAAAAAGGTTGCAGAAATTTTTCTGATTCTGGCGCTGGTTTGTGCCGGATGTACCGTTGTCTGCGGGGCTGTCTCCGCCGAGGAGATGCGGACGTTTGTTGATGATGTCGGCCGGGAGGTTGTTCTGCCGGCTGAGATCGATGCAGTTTCGCCGTCCGGCCCGCTTGCACAGATTGTGCTCTACTCGCTGGATCCGGATCTGTTTGTGAGTGTTTCCAGTTCGTTTGATTCGGTTGAGACGAAGTATATTGATCCCCGGCTGCTGACGCTTCCGGTTACCGGCCAGTTCTATGGTTCGAAGGCTTCGACGATGAACCCGGAGTCGATTATGGAACTGAATAAGCAGCTGCACATTGATGTTGTTCTGGATATCGGGGAGGCGAAGGAGACGATGAAACCGGATCTTGATGATATTCAGAGCAAGACGAATGTTGCGTTTGCGTTTGTCACGCAGAACAAGCTTTCCGATATTCCGGGTTCGTATCTGAAGCTCGGCGAACTTCTTGACCGAAAGGAACAGGGCGGGCGGCTTTCCGCGTATGCGACTGCACTTCTTGCGGAGTTTGATGCCGGGATGAAAACGATCGGTGGTGCCAAGAAGTCTCTGATTTATGTGACGTCCATTGACGGCAACTCGGTCTCAATGGTGGGTAACGGCTCGTATCATGCCGAGGTTCTGGATTATGTCGGTAATAATATTGCGGCGCCGGTGACAAGCAGCAGCGGAACGGGCGACGGCTATACGATGGAGGATATTCTGCAGCTGAACCCGGACTACATCATCGTTTCGTATACGGGGGATCACGCGTACTACAACAAAATCATGAGTGATCCTATGTGGCGGTCCCTGACTGCGGTGCAGAACGGCAATGTCTATGAGGCTCCGTATGGTCCGTACAACTGGATGGGGGCACCGCCGTCTGTGCACCGGCTGCTGTCGCTGATGTGGCTTGGCAATCTGATGTATCCGGAGGTGTTTGACTACAGCATCAATGATCGGGTGAAGGAATTTTATTCACTGTTCTTCCACTATGATCTGACGGACGCGGAGCTTTCCGATCTGATGATTTATGCAAAGCCGAATGCTTCGTCCACGCCTGTGCCGACCAAAGCTCCGGCACCGCTGTTCGGTGTTCTGGCAGGTCTTGCGGCTGCGGCGGTTTTTGCCGGACGGAGATGCTGAAGAGATTTTGACACAGATGGCGATCGATTACCTCTTTCTGTGGGACGAGCAGCATGCGGCGACGCATCGCCAGAAGGAATTTTTTACCGGCGGCAGGCATTTCCGGGAGGGTCCCAAACGTGCCCGCCATTTTTTGCACCGGCTGTTTACCGGGGGCCGGGGTTTGTAAAATATTTTTGGTTGATTCCATCCATTCAATGGGGGTTGTTTGATTATCTTTGGACGCTTTGTATAGAGTATGAGTTCGCATAACTCGGGTACGTCTCCGGCGGCTGTTGATTACTGCCGCCTGTGGGATGAACAGCATGCCCGTTCTGCTGCCCAGAAGGAAAAGATGGGTGAGGGCAGGGGTGCATTCTGGTCGGATCAGGGCGTGGTCGATCGGTTTGTTCAGAATGTTATCGCCGGCGATCCGTCGCGGATGGAGAAACAGATCGCGGAGATGCAGATTCCTCCCGGCTCTTCGGTTCTGGATATCGGTGCGGGTCCCGGAACACTTGCGGTGCCGCTGTCCCGCGCGGGATGTTCGGTGACGACGGTTGAGCCGTCGGAGCCGATGGGGATTGCGATGGAGCGGTACCGCAGGATGATGCATGCGCCGCCGATCCGGGAGATTCGCAAGTGCTGGGAGGATGTGACACCGGAGGAGGCGGGCGTTCATGATGTGGTGGTTGCGTCGCGGTCGCTGATTATGGGGGATATCCGGAACAGTCTCCTGAAGATGGATGCGGCGGCAAAGAAGTCGGTGCATCTGTACTGGTTTTTGACACCTCCGTCCGCATCCGGAGGCAATGAGGAACTGTGGCCGATTCTTCACGGCGAGCCGTACTGCAGCGAGGCAAACGCGGATATTTTATGGAACTGTCTCTGTCAGCTGGGAATTTATGCGAATATTTTTGTGGAGACAAAGGACAAGAGTCAGCACTATTCGTCGTTCTCTGAGATGCAGGAGGATTACTACAACCGCATGTCGGTTGCAGAGGAGTGGCAGAAACATATTGTGGATGCGTTTCTGCTGGATAGGGCGGTCCGGGAAGAGTCGGGGTATGTGATTCCGGGGGTTTCCCGCACGGCGCATATCTGGTGGGAGAAGTAGTTTTTTTCATCTTTTCCACCCGCTTCTCCAATTTTTAGATCATTGAGTTTTTGCCGTGAAGTTCACGTTTGTTCAGCTGGTATCTCTATTAAAAAACGTATTTTTGGAAATGTATCCCAGTTGCCCGGTGCGATCGGCAGGTCTGCCGCTGCATTCGTTTTACTGCGGTACTGCTGCGCGCACCGGGGGTCTGTTCCTTAGTCTTTTGTACTGCTCACCGTTTTATCTTCCCGCCATGGTACAATTTCGCACATCACGCTGGGCCGTCCGTCGAAAAACACGGTCGGCACAATCCACAGCAGATATCTCCCTGATTTCGTATCCACCTGTATCCATCCCCGTTCATCTGGAATCTTTCCGCTTCTGGCCGTCTGATATGCCGGCAGCTGTTCCATCTCATGGAGAATATCCAGAGACGTTTCACAGATTTTTTTTCCGATAACTGTACGGGCATACAGGGAAAAGTACTCAGCAAACAGTTTGTTCACCTTCAGGATCTCTCCGTTCTCTGCAATAAAAATCGCCGGGTCTGGGAGAAAACTAAAAAACGCCGGAGATATCGGCATGCGGGGAGAGAGGTGATACACCCGGGCGGGCCCCACAATCTGCATCTCCACCTGTCCGAGGGTTACCAGAATGTTGAGATATTTTGCAGCGGAGTTTCTGTTCATCCCGGATTTTCGGGAGACTTCGGCAATGGAAAGACCGTACTTGTTATCTTTGAGGGTATTCATTACGAGATCGATTCCCGCATCGCGATCGTTTGGCAACACACACCACTTCGTAAAGATATATTTCTTCTTATCTAACTAAATATTTTTTGTATGTAGGTAAATATGCATGGCGTATATGCATATTGTTGACCCCACTTTGAAAAAAAGTGAAAAGATCAGAGAACATCCGATGCTTTCAGATAGTCAGAGAAGTACACCGTTCCGTCGGTATCGGAGAGGGTAAACAGGCAGTTGCCGTTTACGTACGCCCCCATGGAAATCCACGCGTTACCCGCTGCATCATCAGTTCGGAACTGGAGGGTCGTCGGTGTGAATGCACCATTTGCGGCATATTTTGCCGGTACGAATGATTCAGCAAAGAGAATAAACCGTTCACCGGTAGAGACGATCGGTTCTGGATCGAGACCGGGGGCCTTGAGATCTGCGTCAACGGTGAGATTCGTGAACTTCATCATCCGTACACCCCATTTTGTGGCGTCTGCGGGATTATTGAAATAGTATCTGAGACGGTTCGGATTCACATTGGGATTGCCGGGGTCAAGTGCCGATGAGATAGGATCACTATAAGATCCGTAACATTCTCCTCCTCCTCCGTATTCTTTATCCTGAATATAATACTTCAGAGTCCGGAGATCCAGCGCCCCGCTCTCCACCTCAAACAGCAGGCCGACCAGTCCGTCATCAAGTTTCATATCAGTTCCTGTGGAGGAAATGCCAAGAAACTTTACCTGTGCGGTTGATGGTGCGGGGGTATCACCCATCAGACCGGAGGCAAACATCGAGACAACTGCGGCAATGATGATGGTCACGACCAGCATCAGCATAACGCCGACGACCGGTGATACGGCCTCGTCGGTTTGATTGGTTTTCTTTGTTACCATTTCGCGATCACATCCTTGTCAAAGATGGTTTTTCCGCTCGGCGTATGGATGACGGTTATGTGAACAACGGAACCTTCGCCGAATCCGTACTGTTCGTCACTGACGTCAAATCCGAGGACCCATGAGGGATGACGGAAGTAGTAGGTGATGGTCGGCTCAAAGGTGCAGAGACCAAAGACGGATGTCTGCATGAAATTGTTCGTTGGTGGATACAAGGTATCAGGATAGCCGCTCACCTGCGGGGTGAACGGATAGCCTTCGGCATCCTCGTCAATCGCCACCGTTGAGTCCAACCGTCCCGCTGCGGTTAGCGGTGAGATGGATCCATCAAGTGTATGTTTGATGACTTTTCCGGCGTGCGTAAGTCCCACACCGCGGTAGGTTTCCGGCACTGTGTAGGTGGTGATGATCTGCAGATCCTTTGACGGAATGCTGTCTCCCTGAAGAACCCGCAGTTCAAACGGGTACCTGCCGGAGGAGGAACGGGTGTTTTCCTCAATCCCCGCATTGATCGTGAACTCGTATGACGCGACGGGTGCAGGTTCTGTCGTGTCACCCAGTCCTGAAGCAAAACTGCTGACAACTGCGGCAATGATGATGGTTACCACGAGCATCAGCATGACACCGACAACCGGTGATACCGCCGGGTCTTTTTTCTCTTTCTGTCTGTACATCATTTCTTCTCCGTTATCGGATGGTTATCGTTCCGGTCTGGATAGGCTTCCTGCTGACGGTGTCGAAGATGGTGTACTCAAACGGCACGTTTGTCTGAACCTTGAATGTTCCGGACGAACCTTCGGGGGACCAGGTAAGGAATCTTCCCTTCTCAATGCCAACGTCAGTCGCAAGAGTACTGTCATAGCTGTTGTCGGCAAGGAGTGTGATGGAGTCGCCGGTTGAGACAACTTCGGACATGTTTTTCATCCCTTTCGATACCGCAAAGTAGGTTTTGTTTCCTGCATTGTTGATGAGAAGATCCAGTTTTGTCTCGTCCACTGCTGCATTTGTAGTGTTCAGAGAAGTGTCCATGCTAAACTGTATGTTCTTATCACCGTTCTGTAATTGAATTGCGATATCCTTCATCGCGACCACATCACCGCTTACCAGACGGAAGGTCAGACCATTGTTCTTGGAAGGATTGTTTGGGATGTCGTTTGTCTTGTCCGTATCCGTGATCTTTGCGGTATAATCAACCGAGAATGTTGACTGCGGCGCAACCTTTTCGTTTGCACTCAGACCGCCTGCAAACGAGGCAGCCATTGCTGCAATGATGATAGTCACGACCAGCATCAGCATGACACCGACGACCGGTGATACTCCGTCTTCTCTTTTTGTTTTTGTCATTCTACCGTCACCTTTCCTTTGTACACGCTCTTCTGGCTCGGTGTATGGATAATTTCGACTTCTACAATGGAACCTTTCTTAAATCCGTTGTCTCTATAGAGCTGCTTAATCTGTTCATCTGTCTTTGTCGAAACTTCTCCAAAAACAGCCATGGCCGTTCCGAGGTTGTTTCCGGTACTGAGTACGTCGCCTGAGGTCATGGTGAACTCGCCGAGATTGGTTCCCTTGCTTCCCGGAGCACCGATACTCAGGTCATTCAGATACGGGATTTTTGTATTAGTCTCTCCTATTTTGATGGCAGGGCTGATTGTGGAAACCGTTCCTCCAAGCATGTTGCCGTTCGCTGTCGTGTAGTAACAGACGAGCTGCATATCCCCCGAAGCGATACTGTCGCCGCCGAGATGTTTGATCAGCATCACGTACTGATCTTTGTTGTCACCGCCATTGGAGATGATGCTGACATCCAGCGAGGCTGTTGGTGCGACTTCGGTTGCTCCGAACGTGTTTCCGGCAAAAACCGAGACGAATGCGGCAATGATGATCGTAACCACGAGCATCAGCATGACGCCGATAACCGGCGATACAGCAGACTCTTTTCCGGAGTCTGCACAGGTTTTTCTACTGTGTGTTTGTTTCATATGACACTTCCCACAAGTTTTCCTGATGCAATCACCGCACCAGAGTTTTCATCGACGATCGAGTACGTCGTTTTGGTACTGACCGAGAACCATCCCGCGGAGTACGGATTCCCGGAGCTGCCGCGTTCGGCAACGTAGTAGACCTTTCCCGTACCGGTCTTTTCATCCGCCAGGTAGGTGTCTGCAAGAATGATGAACCGTTCTCCGGGTTCGATCAGGAGGTTTGATCCAGCCCTTACCTGAGTTGATGCTTCGGTTATTAGCCCTTCACCGTTCACCCGTGCAGGAAGCTTCGAGAACCGGTAGGCCTTGTATGGATCGGATTTGAGTACCGATGTTGTTGCATTTGCTCCCGCATTGATGATCCCCTCGGAAGGCAGATCATTGTAGGAGATGGATGCCTCGTCATCGTCGCTTTTGAGTATGAGACTGATTGCATCAAGCCGGAAATTGTCTCCGCCGAGATTCTGAAAGACCAGACCGATCTTGGATGCCTCTCCCAGTTCTCCATCCATCACTCCGACATAGCCAATCTGAACAGACGGGGCTGATTTGGTGTCGGAAAGCATACCGGTTGCAAACATGCTGACAACCGCTGCGATGATGACAACCACGACGATCATCAGCATGACACCGACAACCGGCGATACCGCATCATCCCGGATGTTCTTTTGTACCGTTTTCATGCAATCACCACGTCCCTGTCGTAAATGGTTTTTCCGCTTGGCAGATGGACAATCGTTACGTGCGTTTTGGTGCCGGTTGCAAATCCGTAGTCTTTGAGAACATCTTCGTCTTCCGTGTCAAAACCAAGGAAATAGGATCGATCAAACCTGAGACTGCTTCCGGAAATGAGTACTGCTGTTCCAAAGGTTCCGTCTGCCGTTCGTTTGGAAACGATGTCATCATTGTTGGTTTTCTGCGGAATCCACGGATAGCCGAGCCCGGTATCGTTGTTCAGGTCATTCTCCGGAATGGGATCCATGGAACCGTCAATCGTATGTTTGATAACTTTTTCCGCATTGGATACTACCTGTTTCATGACGTTTCCCGGGACGGTATACGTACTGATAATCTGGAGATCTTTCGTGTTTAGCGTCTCTCCCCCCAGATGATCGATTGTGACATACTTCGCGGAATCTCCAACATTGGAAGAAGAGATGGAGATTCCAAGGGAAACAGCTGGTGCCGCTTCACTTGTAGTCCCAAGTCCGCTCGCAAAACTGCTGACCACAGCTGCGATAATGATGGTGACGACAAGCATCAGCATCACCCCCACGACCGGCGATACCGCGTCCTGGTTTTTCGGACGATGGTTTCTCGGCGGCGTAATTTTTTTCATAGTTCACATGCTCCACCCAAATTAAGCAAATCACTTGTAGGTAGTGAAATAAATTTGGTATTGTGTGATATGTACCGGCTGCTATAAAAATAAGTCGCGAATCAGGTTTGTTTTGCCTATTTGGAGCAAATTCTGCGAGTTGTATCTGCATTGCAATAAAGGATCCCGGTGCCGGAATGCGTATGTCCCGGAATTACTGCGGGTGTTTTCCTCACTTCTCAGCCGCGACCTCAAAAAACTCAAGACAGTCAATAGTTACATGGAACGGGTTTAACAAAGCCCGATAGACGGCATTAGAAGCTCGTTCTCCGGGAGGAAAGGCTCGGGTCGTTGAAAAGCTCCTACATTTCTCGGAAATATTGCGTGTATTTACAATCGAAGCCCGCATTCCTCATTGATGCCGATCGTTTCCGGCCATCTGCCGGAAAATCCTGACCTCCTTCGTTCCTCTGTACCAGGTATTTTTCTACATGTGATATTTTTGTAAATTTAATCTGTTATATTCAATTTACTTGCATTTTTCTGAAAACATTGCAAATATTTCGCGCGTACCGGGAAAATTAGTAATTTGACTAACTGAACTCGATCATCAATGTAAATATGTTTACTTTTACAAACAGTAAACATTATAATATTAATTTAAATGTCGTGTTGATCCATATTCTTCTGTTACTCCCTTTCTTACCGATGGAGTACACGAAGTGTGAAATTATGCAGCGCAGAACAAACACAACACGAAAAAATGATGCAGTATCGCCGGTCGTGGGGGTGATGCTGATGCTTGTCATCACTATCATCATTGCAGCTGTTGTCAGCATGTATGCCGGGGGTCTTATCAACAGTACTGAAAAAGCTCCGACACTGACAATGGATGTTACCATTAAAAACACCGGATATTATGCTTCCAGCGTTTTTGAAGCCAAAGTCCTGTCGGTCAGCGAACCGATCGCAACCAAAGATCTGAAACTTGTTACCAGCTGGACCGTAACCAACAAAACGGTTGTCGGTACTCATCCAAAAAGTGATGCTGACATCATTGACGGCAATCTCACTGTCGGCGGTACAGCTGTTACTTCCGCAGGCAACGTTTTTGGATGGACGTCCGGCGGTGGATTTGAAGGAATGACAGCCCCTTGGGGGTACGGCAATGGTATACAGGCACCGAACTCGGGAAAACCGAACAACAAACAGCAGCAGTTTGGTAACTATACTCTCCTCGGCGGTACTGTCATGACGGCATGGCCGGCCGGACAAAGCGGCGGATTCATTACTACTACCGGTGGTGACGGTTACGGAACTACAAAGCAGTATTACTACTCTGGTGCATGGACCTACGCTGAGAACAGCAAGGTTGACGGCATGCAGGCTGTTCTCGGTAAAAACTGGGAGTATCTGCGTACTGGTGATACGGTAAACGTGAAACTGATCCACATGCCAAGCGGTCAGACAATTTATGAAAAGAATGTGGTGGTGAGCTAACATGAAAACAGAAAAAAAATCCAGTGATGCCGTATCACCGGTCGTCGGTGTCATGCTGATGCTCGTGGTTACGATCATCATTGCCGCACTGGTGAGCAGCTTCGCTTCGGGACTTGCGGACTCCCAGTCAACCCCGCCTCAACTGGCACTGAAGGGAATCTACAGCCAGTCTGGTGGTCTTACCATCACCCATGCAGGCGGAGATCCGGTAGCTCTTGCTGATATTGCCTTCATAACCACCCCGTCCGAGCTGTTTGGGGCGGATGCCAACAAATTTGCGTGGACAATTGACAAATCAATCATTCTCAACCCGAATGGCAAACCGATTCTGAATGCAACAAGCGGATTCTACACAACCGCAGCTCTTGTATCCGGAGACTCTCTGCATGTTGCCCATGAAAACTGTGTGGACTACAGTACAACTGCCGGCTGGCAGGGTCCAAGTCCGGGAGTCAATGCCAACGCACAGATTCTCTGGGATGGAAGTGGAAAGTCTGAGTATTTCGGAGCATATGCATTCTGCAATCCGGAAAATGTCGGCAAGTACTTCTATCTGGACATGGTCGATCCCGCTGGCAGTATCATTGCACGGGCAAAAGTCACCATCACCGCGTGAGGGAAAACAAAAATCTTTTTTTCCTGAAACCGGTCTGATCATGATACCCAACTCCCGACATTCCAACAGCACATCGCCGTTCAGCATCCCGTACATCATGTTGTCCTCTCACAGGATCATTGATGCCGTTCCGCAGAATTTCTTCCCATCCGGTAAAAAATTTCTATTGCACGCCGGACTGCGATTTACCGCTGGAATCCGGGGGTTCACTGCATCTTTTGCTGATGCCGGGCTCATCCTGTTTTCCGTGATAATAGCAAAACATGTATATGTAACTAAAGTAAAAGTTAGTAATAATCACAAAATATTGGGATATGCGGAATCGGGCATCCTGCTCTCTCTTTCGCATAAAATTACCAGTATTTTGCCTCAATATCCGTCAGTACATATCCGGAGACCCGGTACATGAACCCAAAAAAGATCCTTATCATCAGCCTGCTTGCCATCCTGCTTTGTAGCCTCCTTACCGGAGGAGCAGCCGCGCGATACACTACCCCGGAAGGAATGAACGCAGGAATTACCAACGGGGACTTCATCTATGTTGGCGAGACCCAGCTAAATTTTTCTGATCTTACTGAGCCGGGAAAAACGCTTATCGGTCTGGTGTATCTTGAAAGTTCCGCACAAAAAGATGTAATCCCGATTTCAAATAATATTGCCTCCCAAATTCAGGTCACAAATTACGGATTCTACTCCGCGAAGTACTCTGATGGAACGATTTCTTCTACGAAAGGATGCTGGGTTCGTCAGCTCAGTCTCGGATCCATTGCCGTGGTTGCAGCAGATGATCCCAACGGCTCTCCCATCACCGGCTCAGATATCTCGAAAGACCTCGGCGTCATTTTTTATATGACCGGTCAGAATATCCAGTCAAATCAGCTTACCGACTGGTTTGAGTACGAGATCACCATGCCGAGTGGTTTGAAAAGTACTACGGTCAGAAACCAGAACGGTGCACAGGTCAGTCTCAGCAGCAGTACGCAGCACAACGATCCTTCACAGAAGTATCAGGATTTCGCCTTTCATTTTTCGGATCAGGTGTTTGTACCAACCATTGATCCGGGACAAACTCTCCCCGGAGTCTCCATAGCATTCAAAATTAAAAATCTGAATGGTCTGACCGGTCAGCAGGTTCTGCGTTCAATCACCCTCACATCAGTTCGGCCAACCCTCACGCTCGATACCTCCCGGCTGGAGAGTGACAGGCAGGTCACCGTAACTTTGTCGGGTACCGCCGCAACCGAATATCCGCTTGTCATAGCCCCCGCCGGCGACAACCGCCCGTACTTCGTGGACGACGGAAAGATCACCGTGATCAACAACCAGTCCATCACGGTCACAACCGACAACACCGGAAAATATACCGTTCTCATCAAAATCCCCGACAACGTCATCACCGGCGAGTACACCGTCAGCACCATCTACAGCGTATCGGCAACCTTCACCGTTGCAAAGCCGCCGGTCGTAACCCTGTACTTTGACGAACCGCCCGCAGATGTTCTGGCCGGAAAGTTTGCCGTCGGTGATCAGATCTACCTTACCGGACGGGTCAGCGGTCTTGACATCTGTCCCGTCTACCTCTACATTACCGGCCCGAACCTTCCGGCGAACGGCGCCTCTCTGGAATATCCTAGTCAGGAAGTAGTTGACGGCGATCCCTCCACCTTCACGGTAACCACCTACAGCTCCAATCTCGGATACTGGGCGTACTACTGGCAGACACGGGGATTTGAACCCGGCTCCTACACCATCCACGCAAACCTCAACCCCATCGGTCAGAAGGAAAGCGGAAAACCGGGCGGTGCTGGAACCGGCATCGACGGCGATGTCGCCTTGTCCCATGACTACACCATCAGCGAACAAAGTATCCAGGTAAAATCCTCCGATAAAACCGGCGGATACTTTGCCAAAGGAGATATCCTGTACTCATGGTGGATTGCCCGCGGCAGTCCGGGCGTCGGTGCCGGCCATCCCGGCGGCGAAGTCCGCTGGTATATCTTCGGCACAAACTTCCGGTATGCAGACCGCGAGGTAGACTTCCCGCTCTACGGTGGAGGAACCACCGACTCCTCAGGTTCATCCTCATCCAGTTCGTCCGACAACTCCCGCATCGGAAAAGAAGCTCCGTGGGGCGAATACGGCATGACCTACAACCGCACCTTCACCTACGGCCTCTCTCCCGGAACCTACTACCTCGTCTATCAGCATCCGGGGCCCAACAACGTCTTCGACATCTATGCTGACGGTTCTGCGCTGAACGGCGGCACACTTACCACGGTCTCCACAACCTACGGTTCCTCGTCCGACTTCACCTACATGCAGGGGAAAGCCGCCGCCGATGCCCTCACCAAAATGTTTGAAGATCCCAAATCCGACGATCTCTACGTCATGACCCAGTTCATCGTTGAAGACCCCTGGATCACCTTTGACACGCTGGGAACTGTTGCGGTCGGTGACAAACTCAAAATCTCCGGAAAAACCAATCTCGCGACCTCCGACAAAACCGCGGACAAAACCGAGACCAAAGACACCCTCTGGCTGACCATCAGCCGCCTTGATCTGGACACCGTCGCAGACACCAGCACCGCGATGAAAATTCCGGTGGACACCACCACCCCGTCTTCGCCGACCCCGTTCCGCGGCTACCGTACCTTCAGCTACGACGAGATTGATACCAGCAGCTGGTATCCCGGAACGTATGAAGCCACGATCACCTGCAAAGACGTCAACTTCAAACAAAGCTACAGCTTTGAAATTCTTTCCGCAGACGCAAAAGCCGCAGCAACCACCGCCGTCCCGACCCGCGATCCTGCGTTCTCGGAACATCCCTATCCAGCCACAGAGGCAACCCCGCTCAAAACCCCGACACAGGCTGCAACCGCATGGACACCGGTTCCGACTCTGGCCGCCGCTCCTGGATTCGGATTCGGCCTCGTCATCCTCGGACTTGCCCTCAGCACGCTTGCAGTCCGCATCCGGAGGCGGTAGACCATGACCTTTAAGCTCGACAAAAAACTCTTCACCTGGATCATCATCGCCATGATCGTTCTCATTGCAGTCATGGGGGCACTGGTCGCGTTCAAATATTTCGGCGGACCTGCGATCTTCCTGCCGGAACCGGCCCCGACTCCGTTGCCCGGAGGAACAACCGAAGAGGAAACCGGACCATGGGGTGACAAATCCTACACCTGGCAGTACAACGGCGCAGACCATACACTAAACGTCTACATTGCCAAAGACATCTACAAGAAGTATCAGTACGGCATCAGCGGGACGCTTCTCCCGGAAAATCTCACCGACTACATTGTCACCGCCGGTGACGGAGGGGTTATCGCGGACGCTGCAGATCAGATAAAACGCATCGCCACCCTGCAGGGCTTCACTGGTGACGCCGACATTGTCGGTCTCGTCCTCTCCTTCGCGCAGGCCGTGCCCTATCAGACCGACGCAGAAACCGGCCACTCCTCCGCCTACCCGCGGACGCCTGCCGTCATGCTTGCCGAACAGACCGGTGACTCCGCCGACCATGCCATTCTTGCCGCCGCTCTCCTCAAAGAACTCGGGTACGGCTGTGCTCTTCTCTCGTATCCGCCAACCGAAGACCGTCTCTCTATTATCCCTGACGCCGTAGCTCTCGGCCTCATCAGTGATGACGACAGACTTCGTCCGGTCTATACCGCAGCTCTTGCAAACACCAGTACAACCCTGCCGGTCGCTCCCTTCTGGACAGTGGACACCAGCACCAAAGGCATTCCGGTTGCGGCCTACAACGGCATCACGCCGGAAATTTTTCCCGACGCATCCTTCTGGACCGGCAAACACTACACCCCGTCCGATGGAAAATATCCGGCACTCAACCTCACGGATACACTCCTTCTCAAAGAATCTGGCAACCTCACCTTCTCCCCCCGCGACTGGCAGCAGAATGTTTCCGCCTATTACGCAGACAGCTGGTATCCGAGCGGCACCGCATGGAAGATGCAGGACAAATGGCAGCTCTATCAGCAGTTCGTCACCGTCGAAGACGTTCCTGCAACACTCTACACCCCGTGGGGAACTGCCGTTCACAACGCCACCGTCCCGTGGCGACTTGTCTATCAGATAACCGAAATGGACGACGACGCGAAAAAGGACATGACCCCGTACAGCGATGTACGAATTGCCGTCTACTCATACAGCGAACAAACCGGCACTGCGGATCTGATCAAAGTCTTCGGCTGGCAGGGACTCTACGGCGCCGACAAATACCGGACGGTTGGTCCCTTCTCACCCGGAAGCTATGTCATTGCCGTCTTTGTCAGGAATGCCGGAGTTGACATAACGCTGCAGTATCACGGAAAAGAGCATGCTCCTGTCTATACCGGAGGCATCTGATGAACCTGAAGATCCCGGGGGCTTCAAACAAAAAAGAGTCCGGCACTGATCCTGCGGCGGAAAAACACACGTCCGGCCGCAGTCTCCGCAACATCTTTTCCGCCGGAAAAGCATCCGGCCCTGCTGAAAAAAATTCTCCGGCGGAAAAAAAATTCACCGCACAGAATCTTCGCGGACTCTTCTCGTTCGGAAAAGAAGAGTTGTCCCGTGAAGAACAGGAGGAACAGATTGCAAAAAAATTTTCTCTGGGAAATCTTTTTGAAAAAAAATCCGCAGAAAAAAAGATTGTCTTTGCCGAACCGCCACAGATTCTTGAACTCCCGCCGTTTGAAACCAACTACGAAGTACTTGACCGTTACTGGCTCACGCCGCCGTATGCCTACACCAACATCTACCGCGACGACGTCTCCCACATTCACTATCAGGTAATCGAGCCGAAGATCAGCGAAAAAGAGTTCATCGTGCTTGAAGAAACCTTTGAGCACCTGCGTTCCATGCTCGTCTACGACACGGTACGCAAACGCGGCGAGTTCGGCCTTGACCCTGCCATGCTCCGCGAGACCATCACCACCTTCGATCCTGAGATCCCGGAAGACCGCATCGGCGTTCTCATCTACTACCTCAACCGCAACTTTCTCGGCTACAGCCGGCTCGACCCCCTGATGCACGACGAAAAGATCGAAGATATCACCTGTAACGGCGCCGACATTCCGATCTTTTTGTATCACCGCAGGTTCGCCAATGTTGAGACCAACTGCTCCTTTGACGCGGTTGAGCTGAACAAGTATGTCCTGAAACTTGCCCAGAAGGCCGACAAACAGCTTTCGCTGACCACGCCCTTAATCGACGCCGCCCTGCCGGACGGCAGTCGTGCACAGCTGACCTACTCGGACATCATCTCCTCCAAAGGAAGTTCCTTCACCATCCGCAAGTTCAAAGCCGACCCGATGACACCCGCTGACCTGATTGCGTCCAACACCTACAGTGCAGATCTCATGGCGCACATCTGGCTTGCGGTTGAGAACCGCAAAAGCATGATCATCGCCGGCGGAACGGCGAGCGGCAAGACCTCGACGATGAACGCCGCGTCCTTTTTCATTCCCTCGGTCGCCAAGATCGTCTCCATCGAAGACACCCGTGAGATTCAGCTGCCGCATACCAACTGGCTGCCGATGCGTACCCGCGAAAGCGTTGCCAATGCCTCCGGCATGGGCAACATCAGCATGTTCTCACTCCTGAAAGCCGCACTCCGGCAGCGGCCGGAGTACATCATCGTCGGTGAAGTCCGCGGCGAAGAAGCCCAGACCCTCTTTCAGGCGATGAACACCGGCCACACCACCTACTCAACACTGCACGCCGGAAACGTCAAGGAAGCCATCAACCGGCTGACGCATAATCCGATCAACGTTCCAATAGCCATGTTCGGCGCATTAAACCTCATCCTTGTGCAGAGCCTGCTGTACGGCGAGGGCAAAGGATTCCGCCGCTGTCTCTCCCTCAATGAGATCTCGGTCGGCGACGATCATATCGGGTGGCAGCCGCTGTTCTCCTGGGATCACAAGACCGACCAGTTTGTAAAAACCTATGAAACCTCTGCGGTCTTTGACAACATCGCATACCAGAACAACTGGTCAGCGGAACAGCTGGAGGAAAGGATCGCCGTCCGCAGACGCGCACTGGAGGAGATGGTTGCATCCGGCAGAACCACGCCCGCGGATGTTGAGACCGCAGTTCTTGCAACGATCATTGCGGAGCAGAAAGGCAGATGACCGAAAACACCAGCTTCATCGACCGGCTTCTCTTTAACAGACAGATGGCCGGATACCTGCGTTCGGCCCACATCACGGTACCGGTCGATCAGTACATGATGCTGGCCATTCTTCTGACGGTACTGTCCGCTCTCCTCATGATGATGGTCGGCGTTCTTCTCTACGTCTTTGACATCAGTCTTGACCTCATTCCGTTTCTGCCGCAGTGGCTGACGATGCTTCTTGCCGTCGTCCTGATTCCGGCAGGCGTCTTCGTCTGTTTGTATTACTATCCGCAGCTGGAGGCACAGGGCAGAAAAACCAAGATAGAGATGGACCTGCCGTATGCGATAACCTACATGCAGGCGCTGTCCTCCACGATTACGCTGTATGACATCTTCCGCAGCGTCTATGACGCGGCGGATCTCTACGGCGAGGTCTCAAAGGAGTGCGGTTTAATCGTCCGGGACGTTGAGCTGTTCGGCGAGGATCTGCTGACCGCAATGGAGAATACCATTGCGGTCACGCCGTCGGAGAACTTCCGCGAACTCTTAAACGATCTCATGCTCGTCTACCGGTCGGGCGGCAACCTCACCAACTTCTTCAATGCAAAGTCCGAGTCGTACCGCGAGCTCGCCCGGCAGGAACTGGAGGCTCTTCTCCAGTTTCTGGAGATGATCGCAGAAATTTACGTCACCGCGTTTGTTGCGGGACCGATCGCGATTATCATCATGCTGGTTGCCCAGAATCTTTCCGGTCAGAGCCAGATGGAAGGCATCATGCCGCTGATGTACATCGGTCTGCCGCTCGGGGCAGTTGTTCTCATCTTCATTCTCTACATTCTTCTCCCGCCGGACAACCTCGACATTGCCCGCCGGGAAGTCCGCGACAGCGAGTACGGATCCGAGATTCTTGCATCCGGTACGAAGACCGAGCCGGACGCCGCGTTCCTCAAGCAGCTCAACAGCCGCAAGCAGGTTCTCCGGCTGCTTGAGATCGTGAAACATCCGATCAAATTTTTCATCTCCGATTACAGTATAGGCCTTGTGATCGGCTGTATTCTTGCGGGTTTCGTGTTTCTCACGTATCTGCTCGGATCGTTTGCGACGGTCTTTCCGACGTTTACGTTTCAGGCGCTCATCTGCGTGATGGCAATTGCTGCGATGTTCCCGCTGATGACGGCATATGAGATTCGCCGCCGGTATGTGAACCGGGTGGAGACCCAGCTGCCGGAGTTTCTCCGGGAGATTGCGGATATGCGGGATATCGGCATGACGCTGCAGGGTGCAATCTTCATGATCTCCGGCAACAAGACGGGCGTTCTCTCCTCCGAGGTCAAAGTGGTCTCCGAGGAGCTCCGTTACGGTTCGTCCCTTTCCGGGGCGCTTGTCCGGATGGAGGAACGCATCGGTCTTGTGTCGGTGAAGCGTGCCATTTCGCTTCTGGTGAAGGCGAGCGAGGTGACCGACTACATTCGCGAGATCTTAACGATTGCAATCGCGGATCTGGAGCATTATCTGAAGATGAAGTCGAAGCGGCTGAATGTTTCCTTCGTGTATCTGGCGGTGATCTATCTGTCGTTCGGCATCTATCTCTACTCTGCCTACCAGATGAACGTGGCGTTCATCTCCAGTTTTTCGGCGTATGATATCAGTTTTGATCTGACGTCGAACAAGACCGATATGTTCCATATCGGGATTATCCTCGCCTTCTTCTCCGGTATTATGGCCGGCCAGCTGTCGGCGAACAGTATTCTCTGCGGACTGAAGCACTCGATCATTCTTCTTGCTGCAACAGTTGCGATGTTTATCTTTATCATCTGAGGAAAAAATCATGAACTACGATACATCTGATAGTGCCGTCACCTCGGTTGTGGGGGAGATGCTGATTCTGGTGCTGGTGATCATTTTGGTGTCGCTGTTTGCAACGTCGGCGTTCAACCTCCTGCCGGGCGATCGGGAGACGGTGACGACTGTTTCTCTGGAAAACAATACGACGCATCTGATTTTCTGGCACAAGGGCGGTGACTGGGTGGACAAAAACGATCTGACGATTACGGCAACTCCAAAAGAAGGCGGCAGCCGAATACCTCTCACCATTGACGGGGTGTTTGATTATGCCGGAAAACCTGTTGAGGTGTTTGATCTCGGCGGAAATGTTACGGTGAAAACAGAGAATCTCACTGCCGGAATAACGTATGAGATACGGGTTGCAACTCCGCGTAATGTGATTTTTCCCAAGGAGTTTCGGAAATGAAATCTGATTGCGACGAAGCCGTGTCCACAGTGGTTGCCCTGATGCTGGTCTTAGCCATTCTTGCAACCTGCATTGCGATCTACTCGGCGACCTACGTTCCGGGACTCAAGCAGCAGTCCGAAATTCTGCACAGTGAGGAGGTGCAGTATGCATTTCAGCGGCTGTCCTCTGATGTTGACAATCTCTACAGCCTGAGAAAGCCCGCACAGTTTTCCGAGCCGGTGCCGCTCGGCGGCGGGGACATTCTCTTAAGTCCGGTGAAGTCAAGCGGCACGATTGAGCTTGCGGAAAACCGGATTGGGACACTGAATATTACGCTTTCCGGCGGCATTTCACATGAGATCCCGATCAACACGACAAACATCACCTACACGCCGTCGTACTCATCGTGGGAGCTGCAGGGCTACACGTATCGGAACGGTGTTGTCTGGATCACGAAGGGTGCGAAGCGGACGCCCGCGGCTCTGTCGCTGTACACGGTGCGGCTCGGTCTTGATCGGGAAAACAGTACGCAGAATCAGTGGCTGAAGCAGATGGGGACAGTTATTCCGGAGGGGAACGGGAACTACACCATGCGGATTGTGACGATGACGCCGGTTGCGGAAAAAAATTTTATGAGTGGCTCCGGTACGGTAAAAATCCTGCTGAACGCTGCTGAAACCAGACACTTCTATGAAAACGTTATGACGGTGACCCTCGACTCTCAGACTCTGAAGGATTTTCCTTCTCCGGCAAACCTCACCCTGAGTACGCTTTCGGTTGAGGTGAGTGTTGAATGACCCGCGACTCCGCTGTGTCTCCGGTTGTCGGCGTCATGCTGCTTCTGACGCTCGTCATCATCTTTACCGCGGTTCTCGCCGCCTATGCCGGCGGTCTTGCCCAGACGCCGAAGTACTCCCCGTCGGTGGAGATTGCCGCATACAGTTCCGGCAGCGGCGAAAACTTTTCGCTGGTCTTTGAACACCGCGGCGGCGATGTACTTTCCGCCGTCGACTGTAAAATTACCACGTTCGTTGATGCGCATGAAGCATCCTTCCCGGCTGCGGCTCTTACCAACGGCAGCAGCTGGCGTGCGGGTATGATCCTCACCACGGATAACCGGACAGCCACCGCTTCCCTTCTGAACATTTCCGCGGAGGATCTTGCGCAGTACTGCAAGCGATCCACACCGGCCGAGCTTCGCATCTATCATCTCCCGACCAGCTCGATTCTCTATCAGGACACTATTCTTCTGGAGGAAAAACCATGACAAAATCCGACTCCGCCGTCTCCGAGGTCGTCGGCGTTCTGCTGCTGCTGACGATCACCCTTATTCTGGTCAGTCTTGTGGCGGTTGCCATGAACAGCGCCGTCAGCACCACGGAAAAACCGGTGAGCGCCACGATTATTGCGTCCGGTATCAGCGGCAAAAACGTCACGTTTGAAAACATTGCAGGCGATGCCTTTGTTCTGGATCAGGTTGAACTCCGTCTCGGCATCCGTGAGTACCCGTCGCAGTACATCACCCTTCGCGGCTCGTCACATCTGAAAAGTTATTCGGGTCTTGCAACCATTTCACTTGGAGACCGGTTCTATATTGAATCGGAAAAGGATTCACCGCTCACGTGGGACTCCTTCAACGTCTCCTCCGGCAGTCATCTGACCTACCGGTTCTACGATCTCCGGACCGGCAGCCCGATCTCCTCGGGAGAGATCGCCATTCCATGAACAGAATAATTGAATATAATGCAAATGAAATGAATGTATTGTAATGAAACATCTTCTCCCTATCCTCCTCCTCCTTGCTCTCCTCTGCGGTACCGCCGCAGCTGCCGAGTGGACGCCTGTCACCATCACCGACGACTACGGTTACACCGCGGAGATCTCAGCCGCTCCGCAGACCATCGTATCCCTTGGTCCGTCCAACACGGAAATTCTGTTTGCTCTCGGTCTTGGCGACAAAGTTGCCGGCGTCACCGAGTACTGCAACTATCCCGCTGCGGCGCAGACCAAATCCCTCATCGGCGGTGTATCCTCCCCGAACGTCGAAAAGATCGTTGCCCTAAATCCGGATCTCATCCTTGCAAACGCCATGAACGGCGAGGACAACATTGCCCATCTCCGGAAACTCGGGTACACCGTTCTCTGCTTAAATCCGGATAGTGTTGACGGAACGTTCAGTTCCATCCGCCGCGTGGGCGAGGCAACCGGAACGTCTGCCGCTGCCGGGGAACTCATTGCCTCCATGCAGCAGCGATTTCGTGCCGCAGCGGAAAAAGTGAAAACTGCCGGAACAGAAACGCTGACCGTTACGCATCTCATGAGTACCGATCCGTACTGGGTCTCCGGCATCCACACGTTTCAGGATGAACTTATCACGCTCGCCGGAGGAACGAATGCCTTCCCCGAGGTGGACGGCTGGGGCATCATCAACCTTGAACACCTGCTGACCACCGATCCGGACGTGATTCTTGTTGATTCGGGTGCCGGCATGGGGGAGAAAGGAGAAAACCTTCTCAAGCAGTCGTTCATGACCGACCCGCGTCTGTCATCCCTGACTGCCGTGAAGAACAACCGCATCTATGTCATGGATTCCGATACCTTTGATCGCGGCGGTCCCCGCATTGTTGATGCCTTTGATGAACTCGTTGCAGTCCTGTATCCGGAGTCTGCCGAAAGTCCGGCGGCCGCAACCCCGCAAGCTCCCGGGTTCGGCAGTGTTCTTACGCTGGCCGGTGGGGCTTTGGCACTTCTGATCCTCAGAAAAAATAGTTAATAAAAATTATTTTTCCACAGCCGGTTTTTTCCAGCTGACCTTCTGGCCGGTTGCATAAATCCGGTCCATGTCCAGTCCCTGGGCGATCCGCTTCGCATGATCGCCGTCGCGGATCACAAACGAGGAGAGGTCATCGACACCGAAGTCGAAGAGTGCCGGGGCGAGTGGTGTTGACGGACCCACAATGACCACATTCTCCGCATTTTCCGCGAGGGTCAGGTAGCGCGGCAGAGTCTTGTACACAATACTTGCGCAGGTGATGAACACAAAATCCGCTTCCGGCACAAGATAATCGCTCGCAGGTTCCGGATAGTCGTCTGCGCCCGGCGGCATCTCGATGATCGAAAGATCACAGACCGGGGCAAACAACTGTTCCAGGTGGGGGAAATGGCCGATCACACAGACCTTTTTGTTTTTGATCCGGTTCTGGGACATAATAAACGGATCATTTTTTCGATCCTCGGTAATGCGGGATCCGGCAAGCTCCACGCCGTTTGCTGCCGCAACCTCCGGACAGTTGTAGTAGGCATTGATTGCCGCAAGACCAATGGAGGACTCCACATAGTTCCAGGACTTCACCGCTTCGGCAAGCTCGCGCAGCGGCATGCCGAGTTCCCGCCGGAACATCTCCGGGCGGCTGTCGCCCGGAATTGTTCCGGCAATCCCTGATCCCGTGCCGCTTCTGACATACGTCGTGTAGCCGCCGAGGATCAGATCGTCAACCGTGTACTCTTCCGGGATCCCGGAAATAACTGCATCATAAATTTCCCACATGGTTTTTTCCTCAGATGGTATCGGGGGTGATTTTTTCTCCGCTGCGCAGCCGGTTGCGGATGGACTGAATGGTGGTGTCAAGCCGCTCAATCTGTGCAAGGCTCTCCCGTTCTTCCGGTGTTGTCTCGATGATTTTGTGCACCCCGCCGTTTTTGATCACCAGCCGCTTCCCGGCCATTAAGGCAAGAAGCGGATCGTGCGTGGAGATGAGAACAATTTTTTCATTCTTTGCAAGCATCCGGACAGCCTGCCGGCGATCCACGCCGGCGTTCTCGATCTCATCGATCAAAACAATCGGCGATGCACTCATACAGGCGGTGTCGGCGATCATCAGCGCCCGCGACTGACCGCCGGAGAGCTGGGTGACTTTGGTCTGAGGCGTGAACTTCTCGCCGGCAAGATCATTTGCCGCGGCGAAACATTCGGCCGCAACCTTCGCCGGGTCGGGATGCATACGGCTTTTTGCGTGCATCTCCAGAAACTCGCCCACACTGAGATCCATCACGAAGTTCATGTTCTGCGACAGCTGGGCAACGAGTCTGCCGTCCATGGCAAACCGCTTCTCATCCGCAAGTTCTCTGCCGTTGACGAGAACCTGCCGTTTTGTCGGGGTGTCTCGCTGGGCGAGACACTCGATGTCGGCGAGCAACCTGCTCTTGCCGGAGCCGGTCGGTCCGACAATGCTCACAATCTCGCCCGGCTGAATGGTGAGTGTGAACTCCTCGGCCTCGCCGGACTTTGTCCGGCCTCCGAGGATAGTGATCTCCTGTACCGCTGCGGTCTGTTTTTCCTCGGCGACCGTCCGGAGAAACAGGACAAGCTGATCAAGAACCGTGGTCTTGTCCAGCCCGAAATCGATGAGGGTGTTCTCATCGGCATAGTCCAGTGCTTCCGCGAGCGGCAGATCGTCCCTGAGGTTCTGCAGGTTGTAGTTGACGAAGAAGTCTGCTGCAACCGGATGTTCGGCGAGCAGTTCCCGCAGTGTCCGGCCTGCGACACGGTCGTAGAGATCATCGGTCATGGGAACTCCATCTTTCGCAGCATGCCGTTCTGATACTCTTCCCCGATCCGCGTCTCTCCGGTACAGTAGGAACAGACCGAGGAGGGGGTGGTGAACCGGAGTTTGTAGCCGCGGAGACTTGTGACATTTGCTGCGGACTCTGCATGTTTTCCGAGCATGAACGCTCCCTGTCCGGTAATGCCGTTGATGAAGACGATTTTTGCGCTGCTGTTGACCTGCCGGATGTTGAACATGAACACCTCGCGTTCCGCCTGGGAGACGATGTCGCCTTTGGTGACGACCACGATGTCGGCGAACTTCAGCATCGGCCCGATTTTCCGGGGTGTGTGCACGCCGGAGAGATTGTCAATGACGCAGACTGCGAGTACTCCGCGGATGTGCGGGGAACAGCGGTTGCAGAGTCCGGCGCTTTCGGTGATGAGGATGTCAAACCCTTCCCGTACGCCCCATCTGACGGCGTCTTCGATGTTGCTGATGAAGAAGTGGTCAGGGCAGAACTTTCCGGCAAACCCAACCTGTACCGGAATGCCGTACTCGGTGTAGCGTTCGCGGTCAAAGGAAGTGAGACAGTCGAACTTGACGACGCCTATCTTCTGGTTTTTTTCACGCAGGACGTCCGCAAGCCGCAGGATAACCGATGTTTTTCCTGATGAGGGCGGGCCTGCTACGGTTATCAGTCGCATGGAAAATTTTTCCTTAGAGGTATATATTCAGCCTCTTCCCATAAAAATGTGAGATTACTCTTCCGGAAAATTAACCGAATGTTGTTTATCCCGGTCCTGGAACAATATCCGTCCGGATGTTCTCCTTCGGATGATCGAAGAGAAGATGGCTGATTCTTTATTCGTGAATCATTACCAGCATCATCTTGAACCGGGTCGTCGGATGCACCGCGTGCGGTACGTTTGCGGGCATGATGATCATCTGTCCGGCTTTCAGGTGATGGGGGACGCCGCCGACCGGAATGTCCGCCTCGCCTTCAAGGACGATCACCAGTGCATCGTACGGCGCGGTGTGTTCGGAGAGTCCTTCACCTGCTTCAAACGCAAACGCCGTGACCGTTCCTGCCTTCTTGTTGATAACCATCCGGGAAACAACCGATCCCGGCTGGTACTCCGTGAGCGAGGCGAGATCGACCGGTGTTCCGATTAGGGATTTCGGATCATACTTCATACCGAGTTATTGATGCGGGAAGAGATAAACCTCTGTTTCCCGGTCAAAAGGATGTTTGCGTAGGTTGTATGGAAGGTATCCGGTGATCTTTTCCAGAAAAAAAACCCGGCGCCTCAGAACCACCGCATCATCACAATTGCATCCTCACCGTCCTCATAGTACCCGCCGAACACAATAACATCCTCGTAACCGATCCTCTCATAAAATCCGTGCGCCGCCGTGTTGCTTACCCGCACCTCCAGACTGCACGCACAGCACCCGTCCAGAAAAAAGTCCCGTTCCAGTTTGCGGAGCAAAAGCCTGCCGATTCCAAATCCCCGCAGTTCCGGAACCACCGCGAGGTTGCAGACATGCCCGTACTTCTCCTCGTCCGTCTCTTCAATGGCTCCTGCGGAAAACCCGACGATCCGTCCGTCCGCTTCTGCGACATAGAACGAGGTCAGAAACACGCCCATCATCTCGATCATGCCCTTATAGTCCCAGGGGTCGGAAAAGCACATCAGTTCAATCCGGTAAATCTCCGGAATGTCCTCAAGTGTCGCCTTGCGGATAGTACAGCCGGCGGCTGTCCCGCCGACGCCGTTCACCACTACCATTGTTATTTTAGTATTGTCATCGAACTATATTATAGAGGAGCCTCATCTCATGGTCACTATATATCCGTTTACCGGTCTTCACCCGTCGGACGCGGCATTTTCGTTTGTTCCGTCCGTCCCGTATGACGTTATCAGTGCGGAGGATGCCGCCGCCGAGATTGCGAAGAACGATAAAACCCTTCTTCGCGTCATCAGAACCGATGCAGAACTACCGGACATTGATCCGCATGATGATCGCATCTATGAACGTGCCCGCGAGATGTTTGCGCAGATGAAGGCGGACGGCCTTCTCGTTTCCGATGATAAGCCGGCGTTTTACATCTACCGTATCACCCTTGGCGGTGAGACGTTTACCGGTCTCATCTCCTGCGTGAGTGTTGCGGAGTACAAGGACGACACGATCAAGAAGCACGAACTGACCCGCTACGACAAGGAAGAGGACCGTACCCGCCACATCGATGCGGTCTCGGCACATACCGGTCAGGTGTTCCTGCTTTACAAGGATCCGGGAAGCATTCATGCCCACATCTCCGCCCTTGCGGATGCCATGCAGCCGTTCGGTGAGTACCGGAGCGCGGGCGGTAATCTGCATCAGATTTACCGTGTGAGCGATCCGGCAGAGATTGCAAAGCTGGAGACGATGTTTGCGGAGATCCAAAATCTCTACATCGCCGACGGTCATCACCGCGCCAAGTCCTCGGCCAATGTGTACGACCGCCGGAAGGCGGAGGGCAGATGTACGCCGGATGCCGAGCGGTTTATGAGTGTCCTGTTTGCCCACGACAAGGTACGGATCTACGGCTACCACCGTCTGGTCCGCGACCTTGCCGGTATGAACGCCGATCAGTTCCTCGGCGATCTCGCGCTGCGGTTCACGGTGACGCCGGTCAAAAAAGTGGACACAACGAAGAACACCGTCCCGCCCCTTGCGGAGACGGATGGTTCGACCCACATCATCCATCTGTATCTGGAGAGCCAGTGGTATGAGCTGACCCGCCCGGTGGACCCGAAGGCGGATGCGATTGCGAGACTCGACGTCTCGGTGTTACAGGAGTCGGTGCTGGACGATATGCTCGGCATCATCGATCCCCGCGGCGATCCCCGAATTTCCTTCGTCGGCGGTATTGTTCCGCTCGCAGATGTTGTGAAGGAGGTTGATGCAGGCGAGTACTCGGCGGCATTCATCATGCAGCCGGTGACCGCCCAGGGTGTCATCGATGTTGCGGACAATGCGATGATTATGCCGCCGAAGTCCACCTGGTTTGAGCCGAAACTTCTGTCGGGTATGGTTATTCACGAGATACGGTAATCGAAATTTCTGATTTCCGATGCACTCGCCCGTGCCTCCCCTCTGAGGGGGCACGGCTGCGGTGTGTGCGGCTGATAAGGGCGATGGTATTTTTTGTTTCCAACATTTTTTGCCGGTGTTTTTTTCCGATTTTTCCTGTCACCTACACTTTATATAGAGGAACTGGGGAATATACTCATATGAGGTCTCATCTACTTTTTTGTGTTGGTACCGGTCTTGTGATTCTGACAGTTCTGTTCGGTGCGGGATGTGTGACACAGCCGGACGAACTGCCGGATTCATCAGCATATCTCTGGAATCTGAGTGAGATATCCTGCATCAGTCTCCCGCAGGACGACTCTCCCTCCGCCGCAGTACTGAAGTCCTCCCTTGTCATTGACGTTTTGGAGACGTCACGCCTTCTTGCCGGAAAAGCCGGGGGCCGGCAGATCGTCGGTATGGTTTTTGATAAAAACGGCTCATTATTCCAGATGGATCTCTCCTCCGACAGTTCCCGCCGGGTTCTGATGGGATCCTTTGCCGGAAATGAAAGTACGGTGATCGATCTCTCGTATCACGTAGCCGATCACTACATTTCTGCCATCCAGCTTACAACAGCAGGTGCTGTTCCAAAAATCTATCCAGATATTACCGGTATGCGGAGTGTTGCGTCCGCCCGGCAGATTGGACCGGACGGCGAAGAACCTCTGCGGGGCCCGGCTCTGCATATTTCCCGTCAGACCGGCCCGCTGTTCTCCGGTGTACTGGACATCGATATTGCGGGTGCAATTGTACCGCATGCTTTTGTCGGCGGCATCTATGCCGTCTCCGGCCCGACCGCATCAGCGTTCGTCGTAATGGAGGACGGAGAGTTCTGGGATGTCGAGATAGCCGGAGATCTCATCTCTTTCTGGACGGTCGGCGTTTCGGAGTCTGCTGCCGGTACTGAGATCGTCTCAGCCATACGTACCTACGGCAACAGCTCAGACTCCGACAGTCTTCCGGATATTTCGGGGTTCTGGTCTGCATCAAAGGAAGACACAATCTCTGCGGCCGGTCTCCAGACTGAAAAGTCCGGTCCCCTGACCCTTGAACTGAACCGGATCTCCGGAGAACTGTTTTCCGGTTCCGGTATCGGTGGAAAAGTTGATGTGAGCGGCAGCGTCGTTTTCGGTACCCGCATCGGGAACGATGTACACCTCTGCCGCGGATGGGTGGAAGAGGATGTAATCCATGCAGCGAGAATATATGCGGAGGACGGCATGAAGTACGCAGCCATTGCCGATTATGCCCGAACTTCTCTGGCGTAACGTCATCTTCGCCTTTTTTTCGCAGAAATTTTGTGTCAGGAGGTCATCCTCCTGCGGTTCGGGATACCTGTTCCGGATTATTTTTTCAGAATAGGTACCTGAATCTCCGTAAGCCAGTCCGCCACGTCCTCTTTGTTCCAGATGCCGTCGATGTAGCTTTCGCGGGGCGGTTCATCCGTCGTCTCAAATCCGTTCTCCTCGATCCACTTGAACACATACGCATACGCCTGTCCGAGATGTTCGTATGCTCCCTTGTGCATCACCGAGACGACCGTTACTGCGGGAATGGTTTTGAAGATGATGTCACCCACATCAACGCCCTTCTCTTCGACAGCCTGACAGTACTCAATGTTGATGTCGTGGTCCCGGTACTCCCGGTCAAGGTCGACCCGGAAACAGTAGTCAGGTGTCACGCACTTCAGATGCGGGTTTGCCTCGGCCACCGCTTTTCCAATTGCGGGAAACAGTTCCATACAGGTTTCGTAGGTCGGAATGCAGGCTTTCTTTGAGAAAACGATGTATTCCGGAATTTCTTTGATGATTGCCGAATAGGTCATAGCAGACTCCGTGCCTCTTCCTGAAAGAATAAACTCAATGCAGGAGAGCTGGTGTTGTGTGTGTGCAAGATCAGTTTCGAGTTCGGCCTTTCGTCTCAGCAAAATCTCTGCGGCATCCCTGCCGGATCGGATCGCTTTGATCTCCGCAACCGACAGCCCGGCCTGCCGGAACGACTGAATGTCGTGGAGCTGCACGAGCTGTTCGGTGGTGTAGTAGCGGTAGTTGGTGACGAAGTCAACTCTTTGTGGTTTGAGGAGTCCCTCTTCATCATAATAGCGAAGCGTCTTGATCGTTGTTTTGCTGAGTCTGGAAAAGTCGCCGATGCGAAACATCTGCTTCACCTATATCTGTATCCCGTTTTTTGGTGTAAAGTGTTTCAAGTATCCTTTCGGGGAAGAGTTGAAAATGTTTTATGGGAGAGTATCAAAAAATCCGTGTGCGGTCCGGCTCACGCATAGCCGGGGGGATGCTCGTCTTCCCTGTCGGATTTTTCCGTCTCTTCACGTTTTTTTGCGCCGTAGAACTTTTCATAAAATAGCGTAAAGTTCTCTTCGCACTTTTTCACGAGGCCCGGGTCCACATTTTCCAGCGGAATGTTTCTGCCAAGTTCTGCTGCAAGAATTTCCACGAGCTGGAAGATCGAGTCCGGTGTCATTTTGATCTGGCTCTCCTTTCCTGAGTAAAGCATCATCTTCATGTCAACGATCCAGTATGCGTTCTCGCCTTCACGTTTGTAGGTGTTGACATCCACCGTGTGCCAGTCCTCATCCATGGTTCCCGACGACAGTGTGTATGCCTGCTGGACGCGGTTGCCGTAAAGGGCGGTCAGATGCTGAATGATCCAGACTGCACTCCGGCTCTTCTCCTCCTGTATTGCATACAGCAGATCCTCAAAGAATGCCGCGGAGTTCACATGACATGCCGTCATCACGACCATGGTTGCTGCGGGCCCGAGAAGCATCGACATTGCGTTCACCATGCGGGGGAATGTCTTGCGGTCGATCGGGTCCACCAGATGATACTCAAACACCTCGCGGATCGGATCCAGCAGCGCCGGAGTCTTTTCGAGAATGTCGGCGAGTTGTGCCAGGTCCTTCAGAAACTGTTCGGGGACGGCCTTGTGCGGACGGTCAGGCTCGTTCTGCTCCTGAACTTCCGGTTTTGCTGTTGTCTCTTCGGTTTTTGCTGCTGTTTTTGGTTTTCTTGTCCGTTTTTTTGGTGCGGTGACCGTCGGTTGCGGTTCCTGACCCTCTCGTTCCGCAGTCTCAGTCTCTGATATGAGTGGCGCATCCTCAGTCATTTGCTAGAGATATGGGTGTCCGGCAGGCAAAATAGCATCGGAACATCTTCAGGAACTCTGCGATGGTTTTATCTTTTCCTACGCCATCTACATCTCATGCATAACAAATGCGTGTGTGTATTGGTGGTGATTGCCGCAGTTCTGATTTTCCTGCCGGCAGTCTCCGCTGCTTATGATGTGAATTCACCGGGGTACATTGATGTATCCTCCAGCCCGTCCGGTGCCCTGGTGTATATTGATGGTACCTACGAGGGATCGACGCCGCTTACCATCTCTGTCGATGGAGATATCAGCCATTCAGTGGAGGTCACCTATGTCGGGTACGAGGGGTACCTGACGTATGTTTTTTCGGGTCCCGGTGAGATTTCTTACGTGTATGCCGATCTGATTCCGGTTCCCGCACCGTCCGCAGCATATCTGTCCATCTCCTCAAACCCGTCCGGTGCACTTGCGTACGTTGACGGTTCGTATGAGGGAAGTACGCCTCTGACCGTTTCGGTAGCTCCGGGTTCCCACTCCGTGCGGCTGGAGTATGTCGGCTATTATTCCTGGTTGGATACTGCCTACGCCTATGATTCCCGGACCACTTCGGTGTACGGCAGTTTAAACCTTGTTCCAAATCCGCCTGCTCCAACCAATGTGCCTACCTATGTACCAAATCCGGTTTCCGGTTCCGGTGATCTCTACATCACCTCCAACCCCAGTCTTGCGGAAGTCTATGTGGATAATGCCTACAAAGGATTTACCCCGATTACGGTCACTGCTGACGGAGGATACCACACGGTGCGGATTGAATCGTCCGGCTATTCCGGCTGGTCGGATTCCGTCTTTGTTACCGCAGATCAGACTGCAACGGTGTATGCGGCATTAACGCCCAATCCAAGTCCGACCAAATCCCCGGTACCGCTGACGTGTCTTCTTGGTCTTGCAGGTGCAGCGCTTCTGGCCGTCCGCAGAATTATCTGAGTGTGTCCATTGGGACATACATCACTTTTTTTCTTTTACATGTGGTATTTTTCAAAAAAATTCCGGAAAGACCGACGAACTCATTTCGTACCATCATTCATGTGACAATTTGCAAAAAAAGGTTGTACCCGAGAGGGGTGGGTACATGCTACAACCCTTAGGACACGGTTAGATGTAGGGGTTGCGCAGGGGTTTGAGTGCCTCGTGCTCCGCGTGGGCGCGGTGCTCGATGTACTTCTGGTTCTTCGTGATCTTCTCGGTTGCGAGCTTTGTCACGAGTTCCAGACCCGGCTTGACGCCGTCCATCGACTCTGCAATGATCCATCCTGCCTCAACAGCCTTGTTGAATGCTGCCTCTCCTGCTGCGGAGCGGACAAAGACCGTGGACCATCCATCCGGAGTACCGACAGATCCTGTTGAGATATCTGCCATGTTTGCAACGTAGTCAAGACAGACGTGGCATCCCGGCTGCTCGTACTTGTGGGTAACCTTCAGCGGGATCTGTGCGTTCACACCGCGCTCGGTGTACACAGAGAATTTGCCTTTTCCAATGTCCATCTTGGTGACATTGTCGATCTTGGTTGCACAGTGGTCCTCAACCATCTGGTAAAGACCCTGGTACGGGAAGTTCTCCATACAGAAGATACCGAGAGCAAGAGCGATCTTGTCCGGAACGTCACGGAGACCAATCGGGTACAGCTGTGCTTTTCTGACTGCCTGAATCTGACAGGGGGTTCCCACAATACCGATCTTGTCAAGACCGTAGCTGCGGGTTGCCTCCTTGATCAGAGACATGTTCGGAGAGATCGAGTATTTCGTACCACGTGCTGCGAGAAGCTCGTCAACGGTGGTGGCGATCATCGGCTCGGGCTTGTATGCCTCTTCTCCGGGTCCTGCGACGATTGCTCCGTCAATAATGCCTGTCTCCAGTGCGTAGGCAAACATTGCGGTGACGATTCCTCCGTCCTGGGACTTTGCGAGAATGTCTTCACAGCCGGCTTTGGCTTTGTAGACTGCCTTGTATTGTCCAAGATATTCCATTTTTTTCGCCTCCAGCCTTTATGGTTTCATAACCTCTCCAATGAGGTTCGTAATCGATTCATACTGTCCGCAGACATCGAAGCTGAAGAAGCTTCTCGGACACTGGGCGTAGCAGGCGCCGCATTTGATACACAGATCACGCTCGACCTGTGGTCTGCCGTACTGCATCGTGATTGCACGAACCGTACAGGCCGCAGCACAGCTGCCGCATCCGCAGCAGAGGCCCTGGTTGATGACTTCGGTCATCAGGTCGCATCCGCATGCTTCGGTTCCTGCTGCTGCAAGGTTCATCAGCGGGGTAAGGTATGCAGTTGCGAGTGCTTTCTGCTCGTCGTTGCCTTTCAGAAGCAGGTATGCCATCAGGCACACGTTGCGGATCTGCTGCGGGGTCGGTGCACATGCGGGGATGTAGACATCGACCTTGATCAGGTCGCCGATCGGCAGGAATGCCTCGTGCTGGGGCTGGTTCTGCTGGCCACCGCGGCAGAAGCGCGTGGTGTTGCCGTAACATGCACAGCCGCCGAGAGCAACAACAATCTTTGCTCTCTCACGGGTTTCCAGAATCTCTTCCATTGAGCACTCGTCGTTTAAACAGACGGAACCCTCGACCAGTGCGACATCCATTTCCGGGATGTGGCGCACGTCGGCGAGCGTCAGGCAGTAGACGAGGTCAGCGTATTTGTCAAGGATCGTAAGTAATCCTTCGTAGTTATCTGCAAGGGACACGAGACATCCGGTACATCCGCTCATGTGTACATGTCCTACAGTAATCTTGTCAGCCACTGGCTTCTCCTCCTTTGGTTTTTGAATAATTGGCTTTTGTTCGACCTTCATGTCAGCCGGCTTTGCCTTAGTAACAGGCGCTTCATGCTTTGCTGACACAGGTTCTTCCTGTTTACTGGCAACAGGCTCCTGTTTACTGGCAACAGGCTTTTCGTCCTGCGTTCCCTCGCTGACATCGCCTTTTCCGAACAGTAAGCTTTTGAATTTATCGAATAATCCCATTTTAGCTTCCTATCTCTTTTAAGATGATGTTTACAGTTTTGGGAATGGCCCCTTGTACTTCCGGACTCAGTTCAAGAGCGAAGTCTTCGCTGTCCGGTGCGGGTATATAGGCGGGCTGGCAACCGAGGATAATAATATCCATCTTTCCCTTCAGTCTGCCGATAGGATCCAGCAGATTTCCGGAATGGGCATCCATGTAACGTTCCTGTCTGCCTTCCGGCAGAAGGTCGGCGGGGATTTTTGTGAGGTCACCGGGTTTTCCCCCGAAGTCCATACAGTCCACAATGATCAGTTTCTTTGTTTCTTCCGGATCGAGCATTGAAAAAACCAGATGCGGGCCACCAAGACCCACATCCATAGCTTTTACATTGTCGGGAAGTTCGTACTCGGAAAGTGCTCTGATTACTGCGGGACCAAATCCGTCGTCGCCAAACAGTTCGTTACCGACACCGGCGATTATTACTTCTGGAAACAGTCCTTCCATTGATATACTCACTCAAGGAGCTTCTGTGCCACAAGCCGGTTGTCTTCATCCAGTACAATCATGTGGGTTGCACAGGATACACAGGGGTCATATGCACGGACAATGACTTCTGCGAGTTCCCACGGTGCGCCGGTAAGTGCACGGCTGCAGGTCGGGAAGTTCCAGGTAGTCGGAACGAGCATAGAGAACCACTCGACTTTGCCGTTGCGGACCTTTGCGAGGTGAACGTCTGCGCCGCGCGGTGCTTCGTTTGCTGCCCATCCGATGGTTCCGTCACCCTGCGGAATGACGTCTGCAACGACGCTTCCGGAGGTGTTGAGTGCATCTGCTGCCTCAATCATCTTGTAGACGGAGTCCATGTATTCCATTTCACGTGCAATGTTGAGACCAATGGCTCCCTTGCGGTCGTAGTTTCTGTACATTGCAAGACGGGCACGCGGTCCGACCTCGACGGGCTGTCCGTCGTAAAGTGGGACACCGGTGCATGCCTGCATCTGCGGCCAGGCTTTTCCGCCTGCTTTGGTGGTTCCGCCAACCGGGTAGTTGGGGTCGTCCATGGTGATCTCTTCTTCGCCCATGTACCAGTCCCAGGGTCTGACTTCAAGCCAGCGTGCCGGGTCCCAGGTCGGGTGCTCATCAAGAGAAGAGCTTCCGTAGCACGGGTCGGTTGCCATGTATCCCTGCTGGTGGAAACCAAGGTCCTTCGGGATTGCAACTTCGCGGCCGCACATCTCTGCCCAGTCACGTTTTGCATAGTTCTCGAAGACTGCAATCATGAACTCCATCTGCTCGCGTGCGAGCGGGAGTGCCTGCTTTGCAAGGTCATAGATCTTGGTTCTTGCACGCGGAGTGATATTCTTGTACATACCACCAACACGCGGGTTGGACGGGTGTACTGCTTCTCCGCCTGCGATCTCGCCAATGGTCTGACCGATCATACGGAGAGTCTGGATACGTTTTGCAACGGATCTGACCGGCTCCTCGGGGGAGAACGGGTTGATCTTCGAGTCAGTGCCCGGCAGATACATATCCGGCAGTGCAAGAATGTCATGCAGTGCGTGGGAGTGCAGTCTGTTTGCACACTGGAGAATTATACGCAGAAGATATGCGTCGTCTGGGATCTCTACACCCATCGATGCTTCCATTGCCTCTGTTGCGGCAAGCGTGTGGGCAATCGGACAGATACCACACACACGGGAAGCGATCTTGGGAACCTGCTCATAGGTCTTACCGATGGCAAGCTTCTCTACTCCACGAACCGGCGTGATGGAAAGCCAGTCTCCGCGCTCAATGATTCCTTCATCGTTTACTTTTAAAACGAGCTTGGAGTGACCCTCATGTCTGGTGGTCGGGGAAATTTCTACTACTTTCGACAATGTTATCGCCTCATCCTAAATATTTAGGTTGTTCGATTAGCTATACAGGAAAATTACCATTGTCCTTTTGGGTTAATGACACGTACCGAAGTACGCTATCTTAACTTTCTTGCCTAGGATTTATTAAAGATTTCCTCTCTTTCTGCCGGAGAATCATCCGGATGGTTTTGGTGTGTTTCCCCTAGGTCTTACTAAGATCTGATGAAATGATCGGATGTGCTACTTGTTTATATTATTGTAATACTTGCACGGAATAAACGTTAATTTTGCCTTCGTTTTTTGAAGAACACGTTGTATTTTTTTGGCACAATCGGGAATTATTTATGCGCTCCGGGAAATTCCGAAAATTATTCGGATAATCTTCATTAAACCCGGGAAAAAAGTGTATAGGATGTATTATACATTCAGTTCTTCGCGCAGTTCGGCGAGTGTTGCTTTCCGTTCTGCATAGGCATCATGCTGATGAATGCTTTCTTCGTTTGTCTGGCGAATGGTGATGTGGGTGTCGCCCGGGAGGTAGGTAAAGGTGTTTACGACCTGACGCGCCATTTCACGGACACAGTCTTCTACGAACCGTGCATTTTTGTGGGCTGCCATAACGACATAGCTCTCGTCACCGCGTTTGAGAAGTTCGTAGATCTTCGCACTCATGGATTCTTTGAGGACGTTGACGATCTGTTCGAGCGGGACAACGATGTCGTCGTCGGTTTCTACGCAGAGGAATCCGCGGCCGCGCTGGTTGTGGCTTGCCATCGGTACTTCTTTGAAGAATGCGTCAATTTTGTCTTCGGGAATTTCGAGTTCCTGCATCACATGCATTGCATGATCCTTCATGATGTTCTGGGCACACGGGCATGCGGTGATGCCGGTGACTTCAGCTCCTACACTTTTGCGGACGATTGGTTCGCCTTCGGTTCTCTGGGCGATTGCGTGGGCATAGACGTTGACCACTTCCTGACAGGAAGTTTTTGAGACCGGGGTGTCGCGGTTGATCATATAGAAGCTGCGCATGAACACTTCGGTCCGGTCGGCATATTCATGATGATCGAGCAGTTTTCGGGAGACGATTCCACACACATCTTCAATACCACGGACGTCGCCGGAGGTTGCCTGCTGCAGCACCTCGTCGATGACCTCAAAGTTGCGGGAAAGGTTTGCGCCTTTCAGACTGCTGGGGAGATCGACAAAGACATCAAAGTCAGAGATGAATATTGCCGGGCGTGTTTTGCCGGGTCTTCCGACTTCAACGAGCTTCTTGACATTTTTTACGCCGACACGGGTCAGGCTGATTCGTACGTCAGGAGCAGTGGACTGCACATCTGGTAATGACATTATACTGTATCCTTCGTTATTCTGCTCAATATTTCCCAGGAGGAACCGGCAGGGTAACGTGCATCTATGTGTATTACCCCAACAGTATATAATTTTATATCCCCCCGTGCCTATCTATCACTGACACGTATGCTGAAAAAATATTATGATGCTGACGTTGACTGGTCGCATATTGCCGGAAAAACGGTGGCAGTGATCGGCTACGGTTCGCAGGGACGCGCCCAGGCGGCAAATCTGCGGGACAGCGGCCTTGCGGTGATCGTGGGTGTGCGGCCCGGACGAAGTTTTGAGGCGGCAAGCTGTGACGGATTTTCCACGATGCCGGTTGCGGATGCCGTTCGCAAAGCGGACATTCTTGCAATGCTGGTACCGGACGAATCGGCTGCGGAGATCTTCCGCCGCGATATGCTGCCCTGGCTGCATGACGGTCAGACACTTGTGTTTGCCCACGGTTTCAATATTCATTACGGACAGATCGTTCCCCCGCCGAATGTGGATGTGGTGATGGTGGCGCCGAAAGGTGTCGGTCCGCAGGTCAGACGACTCTACCTCGAAGACTCCGGTGTTGCCTCGCTTGTTGCCGTGCATCAGGATGTGACCGGTTCTGCAAAGCAGACGGCTCTTGCCTTTGCGAAAGGTATCGGTTCCGCCCGCTCCGTTATCATGGAATCAACCTTTGCGGATGAGACCGAGACGGATCTGTTCGGCGAGCAGACAGTGATCTGCGGCGGTGTGGTGAATCTGATGAAAGCGGCATACGATACTTTGGTCGCAGCAGGATACGAACCGGAGATGGCATACTACGAGTGTATGCATGAGCTGAAACTGGTCGTTGACCTTCTCTACGAAGGGGGATTTACGAAGATGCACGACTCGGTGTCGAAGACCGCCGGATACGGCGGCCTGACCCGCGGTCCGCGGGTGGTCGGCCCAAAGACCCGTGCTGCGATGCAGGAAATCCTTGCCGAGATTCAGTCTGGCGCGTTCGCCCGCGAGTGGCTCTTGGAAAACCAGGTGAACCGTCCGCAGTATACGGCGCTGGTGCGGCAAGAGAAGGAGTCGGAGCTGGAGCGGGTAGGAACTGCGGTCCGGAGAATTATTTCCGACGGAAAATAATTTTTTATCTGGCAATGTTTCGCAGAACGTGCATAAAATTTATCAAAGAGTATCCACAAAGATACAGTTTGATCAAAATGGTATAGATTCTGCGATGTTTACTCTTTGGCCAGACCGTATCTCGTGCAGGTATATGGGTTGACCGAATGGTCTTCATGGTTTGAGGGAAATACCATCGTCTGACTTCATGTGGATTCATGTTTTCCCTGTTTTATCGTATTTCCCACAGGTACAGGTGTCGAATAGTATTTACCATGACTGAGATTTGAGACAGTCATATAGCACGAGTGAAATTATGATTGGAACACAACAGAAAAGAGAGTATATATCGAACTTCACCGAGTTGCGCAGCTTGAAATACCGTGTCAATAAACACGATCTGGTTACCAATTCCGTCCTCCGCAAATGCAACTGGAGTCAGATGCACAAGCATCGCCGTATCACAAAAAGACAATAACAGGATATGCCTTCGGGGATTTCGGACTGCAAAATACTCTTCATTGATGTGAAAAAGTCCTTCTTGGGCTTTTTACTTTTTTGCGGTTGTGTACTGTTGAACAGATACACTGCCCGGACTTTGTCCGTATCATTTTTTGCCCCGGAAAAAAGCTCCGCGGCACATTTCTGAATTGCAGGATGCAGGTAGTTGATGTACGGGATATCCCCAAGAAATTTCCGGAGATCCATTCAGCCCCGTCCCGGTGGAAGAACTTCCAGCCAGTAGCCGTCCGGATCGGTGATGAAGTAGATCCCCAGATCCTCATTGATGAATGCAACACAGCCCATTGCTTTGTGTTTTGCAAGAGCACCCTCATAATCGTCCGTGGAAAACGCCAGATGAAACTCGTTGTCGCCGAGATCATACGGTTCGGTCCGGTCCCGCAGCCAGGTCAGTTCCAGCTTGTGGCCGGACGACCCGTCGCCCAGATACACAATAATAAACGCTCCGGACTCTGGTGCAATGCGGCCTACCTCGAAAAGACCGAGCGCATCTGCATAAAATTTCATTGATCGTTCCAGATCAAAGACGTTGATATTGTTGTGCAGCATCGAAAATTTCATGAGAATCTGTTGGCGCGGACATCATATCTACCCATATCCTCGAACCCCACTAGTTTATTATGAACTCTGCCGGATAACTTAACCAGCAATCAACCGCATGACGCAGGATATCCAAAAAACCCTGGAAGCATTCTTCCACCATCAGACATTCCGGCCCAATCAGGAAGAGATCATCCGCGACGTAGTCTCCGGTCGTGACGTACTGGCTGTCATGGCAACCGGCGGCGGGAAATCCCTCTGCTACCAGCTCCCGGCCATGATGCTGGACGGCATGACGGTTGTCATCTCCCCCCTAATTGCACTCATGAAAGATCAGGTGGACGCCCTTTCAGGACAGGGTGTCCGGGTGGAAACACTCAACAGTACGCAGACGTACGACGAACGGCTCCGCGTCGAAAAAGAGATCGCCGCAGGAACCGTTCGCATCCTCTACGTCTCACCCGAACGTGCGGTAACCCCCGTATTTGCCGCAACACTTTCCCGCTGCCGTGTTGCACTTTTTGCGGTGGATGAAGCCCACTGTATTTCCATGTGGGGGCACCAGTTCCGGCCCGAGTACCGGGAGATCAAAACGCTCCGGGAAAAGTTTCCGGCTGTACCGGTTATCGCCCTGACCGCGACTGCAACTGAACGGGTCCGGGAAGACATCGTCCGCGAGCTCGGCATGAAAAATCCTCGTGAGTATGTCGGCAGCTTCAACCGGAAAAATCTCCGGTATGAGGTGTATGAAGAACCGTCCGGTTCGGTACGCGTCCAGCGGATTGTCAGTTACGTTGTTGCGCATCCGGACACCTCGGGTATCATCTACTGTTTTTCCCGTAAAAGCTGCGAGGAAGTTGCCGAACGTCTCAGGCGTTCCCGCATTCTGGCGAGTCCCTACCATGCGGGCATGCCGACCCCCGAACGCAGCCGCATTCAGGAAGGGTTTCTGAACAACACCATCCGGGTTATCTGTGCAACGATCGCGTTCGGCATGGGAATTGACAAACCGGACGTCGGCTACGTCATCCATGCCCATCTTCCGAAGGATCTTGAATCCTACTATCAGGAAACCGGTCGTGCCGGCCGTGCCGGTGGCCGTGCGGACTGTATTCTCTACTACTCCGCAGGCGACCGGGCAAAGATCTCTTCCATGCTGGAACGCGAGTTTTCCAGTTCTGAAAAACTGCGCATCGCAAAACAGAAACTCGCGGACATGTACTCCTACTGCGTAACGCCGGGCTGCCGGAGAAAAGTTCTGCTCTCCTACTTCGGCGAGGAAATCTCCCCGTGCGGCAACTGTGACCGCTGCGATCGATCGAAACCGAAACCCAAAAAGATTGCTGTCCCCTCAGGCGATCTCTCCCGGGTTGTGTACGATGCGGCATGCAGTCTTTCGGGGCAGATGACCGTATCATCCTTCGTATCCTTCCTTCTCGGTCTGGACCGTGCCCATACAAAAAGCTCCGGCCTGACGTCGCATCCGTTCTACGGTGCCGCAAAAGAACATGAACGTTCTGAGGTCATGGGAGCCGTACAGGACCTGATCGCCGCAAAAAAACTCTGTCTCCGGGGAAATGCGGTTATGAAACTCTGTATCGCAGAAAAATAATATCTCGCACCGGAAAAGCCTTGTTCAGAAAACCCTGAACACACTGACAGAAAAAACATCACAGAACACACGTAAACCGCAACACCAAAAATGATTGAAGGGGGTACTGCCTTAACAGCACAGGAATATTTCTGCATCGCATAAAAGCGGTCGCATACTTACTGCACTAATACCCATCGTAGACACATTGTGCAGAAGTGCACCTGCCGCCGGGGAAAGAACACCAAACTGACCGAGCACCAGAAGACCGGTATTGAATCCGAGAATAAACCGATAGTTCCTGTTGATGCGACCCAGCAATCTTTGGCTCAGGCATCGGAGAAGAAGAAGTTCCCGCAGATCTGCGGAGAGAAGCGTAATGTCTGCAACCTCCCGGGCAATATCTGATGCATCCTTCATCGCAACCGACACATTCGCTTCCGCAAGTCCGGGCGTATCGTTCACGCCGTCACCAACCATAATGACTCTCCGGCCGGAAGCCTTCAGATCCCTGATGATTACAGCCTTATCCTCAGGAAGCACCTGCGAATAGTAGGTATCAATACCGGTTGCAGACGCAACCGCCCGTGCAGTTGCCTCACCATCGCCGGTGATCATCACCACATTTGTGACACCAAGACCTTTCAGGGCTGTGATCACCTCTCCGGCCATCGGACGTACGGCATCCTCAATACAAATGATCCCGGCAAGCCGATTCCCGATTGCCAGATAGATGAGGGATCTTCCGGACTCACTTTCCCTCTCAATTACCGATCTCTCCTCATCTCCGAGGAGAACGCCCTCATCATCAAAAACAAAATGGGCACTGCCTATCAGGGCGCGTTTTCCGTGCAGCTGACTTGCAATACCGTGTGCAACCACATACTCAACAGCCGCATGCTCTTCCCCGTGCTTGAGTCCCTCCTCTGCGGCTTTGCGGACAATTGCCCGTGCAACACTATGCGGAAAATGTTCCTCAAGACACGCCCCCGTCCGCAGAACATCCCGCTCCGTATAACCGGCGAAGGGAATTACGCCGGTAACCTCCGGACTTGCGACGGTGAGCGTTCCGGTCTTGTCGAAGACAATCGTATCAGCAAGTGCAAACTCTTCCAGATACCTTCCTCCTTTTACCATGACATTCATCGTAGACGCCTCCCGCATAGCAGAGATGACAGAGATTGGTGTAGAGAGTTTGAGAGCGCAGGAATAGTCAACCATCAGAACCGACAACGCCCGCCTCAGATTACCAGTGAAAAGGAAGATACCCGCTGCTCCAAGAAAACTATAAGGAACAATCGAATCCGCAAGCTGTTCTGCTTTATTCTGTACATCCGCCTTCAGCGCCTCGGACTGATCAATCAGATCCACAATTTTGTTGATACGTGTATCATCGCCCAAAGATCTGACCGCAACCGCGATCTCTCCTTCCTCCACAACAGTTCCCGCATACACACCTGCACCGAACGCCTTGTGGACCGGGAGGGGTTCACCGGTCATGGAAGACTCATTTACCATCGCATCGCCGCAGGATATCGTACCATCAACCGGAATCATAGATCCGGCCCGCACGATCACCTGATCGCCCGGGGAAACACGGGAGATGGGGATAGACATCTCACCGTTCTCTGTTTTGATCCAGACACGATCAACATTGATTGCAAGACTGTGAACGAGAGCATTACGGGTACGTTTCTTCGTGTAATCCTCTAACAGACCGGATAACCGCAGAAGAAACATAATTGAACTTGCCGTCCCGGTATCCCCCTGCAGCATTGCGGCCCCGATGGCTGAAGCATCCAGAACCGGAGTATCGAGCCTTCCGTGCAGAATACTTGAACCGCCGTATCGGAAGTAACCGCACGCACGAAGAATTGTCCGGACACGGCGGACCGGCAGAGGAAGCAGGGGGCGAACCACAAACCGCCGGAACAGCAGGAGCGAAAGGTCACGGACGAATGCCTCATCGGTTCTTTTACTCTCCAGTCCGTACACTGACGGCGCAGGCAGATTGTTGATCCGGATGCTGTTCAGCACAGAAAGAAGATCACTCCTGCAGTTTTTCTGATAAAGAATCAGAATACTTCCGTTTTTGTGATTTGCCGCAACCTCACGCACGCAGGGGACCATTCCCAGACGCTCCTCAAGCGAGACACTTTCCTCTATACCAAATGCATACATGCCGCCCCGGAGCCTCATGCGTCCGGGGAGGTCATGAACTATAGTGTACTGCATGAGGGTCTTACATCTCGATCTTTTTTACCTCAGCCGATGGACACTCCGCATCGTCATCATCATCCGGGACCCGGAACTTTTGGACGTAGACATCTTCTGCATCCTCTTTGATACTGCTGAGGGCTGCCTCCGCGTCATCTCTCATCTTCATTCCCTGAGCAAGCCCGGCAACCGCCAGATCACGTGCAGCTTTACTGCCGAGAATGGTTACTGCTGCTGCTCCGACGGCCACGCCGCCAAGAAAAAGCCAAGTTCTCTGATCTTTCATGATGTCTTGAATCTGCACCATACCTACTATCTTTCCTGTTAGGTGAACAAATAGTGTCTCCGAACAATCTTCGGAACTGCGGCCGTTCCGAATATGTTTTGCATCTCCAAACCCGGGTATTGTGCAGTTTTCCCAAACATTTTTCGGACAGGGCATTTATCCGCCTAACATCTTATGAATAGTGTAGGAACACCCGGGTGTTCCGTCCCCATGTATGATCTGTGAACACATCCGCAGGTAATGCAGAAAGGAGGTCTGATACAAAAATGAGGTAACCCAACCCCGCAGACATACAATTTCATGGAATGAACCATCTTGTCCGGTAATAAGGCGGTGCCACCCGCCTGCCGCGTGTCCACAACATTCTCTCTCACCAGGCGGAACAACCATTCAAACACAAAGGGTCAGAGAAGATCTGCGTTCGACTCCTCCAAAACAGGCGTGTTCCTCTTCTGTCCCATCTCAAATATCCGCCCGGTCATTTTTTTGGTTTTTGTTCAGTTTCCGACCGATCTTCGGCCGGTGTTTTTCACTACCTAACATCCAAATGATATATTGGAACAGTACGATGTTTGCCCCCCAAAGAAAACACTGCTGTTTCCACAAACATAGCATCAGCAAACTGCGGACTTCATCAGCACGGGTGCTGTATTGTCGTATTGCATGAAGCTACTGTTACGTGCGTTGTTTCTTTTCGGCAGCAGGAGAGACATACCACCAGAGAATTTCTGTCATTAGAGACTGCATTGAACAGATTCGGATTTACTGTGCAGTCTCAAATATTTTCCCAAAATACCCGCAAACCGGATGGTTTTTGCGGAAAAGTTATGGTTCGTATCATGAACAGGGGGTCATGCTGCCGTTTCAGCATTCTGCCGGATTTGCTGAAGTAACGGAACACCGGAAAGCGAACCGCCCATGGCTTTGTGTTATTGGCAAAAACCGTAGAATTGCTAATTTTTATCTGTTTTTCCTCCGTTGGAATAGTACCGGAACTTTGTCCGGTGGATATCACTGAGTCAAAGCCCATAAATATAGTGCCGTTTAATATCTTTCTCATTCAGGTACTTTTACCCTGAGGTGTGTTCTTATGGAAAAATCAAAGATGGTTGATATCATCGCCCTGATTGTGGTGATCGTCGCCTTTGCAATACCGCTTGCAACCGGTCTTATCGGCGCCGCTCCCGAGGGAGGGTCTGCAGCAGAGTATGCTCAGATTCTTGGAATCTGGACGCTGATACCTCCGATTCTCGCACTGCTTCTGGCATTCCTCACAAGAAATGTCATTCTCTCGCTGTTCCTTGGCGTACTCTCCGGTGCATGGATGCTTGCCCTTCTTGGCGGCGACATTCTGGGTGCCATTGGCGGAGCATTCTTCGGCTCCACCGAGTACTTCATCGGCACCCTTGCGGACCGCTGGAACGCAGGTATCATTATGCAGGTGCTCGTGATTGGTGCACTGATTGCGCTCATCACCCGCATGGGAGGCATGCGTGCCGTCGCGGAAACGGTGGCACGGCATGCAAAAGGTCCGCGTACCGCACAGCTTGCAACATGGATCATGGGTTTTGTCATCTTCTTCGATGACTATGCAAACGCACTGATCGTCGGTCCCATTATGCGGCCTGTCTGTGACAAGTTCCGCATTTCCCGCGAGCGTCTCGCCTACATTGTAGACTCAACTGCAGCACCGATCGCAGGTATTTTTGTTATCTCGACCTGGATTGGAACCGAACTGGTGAACATCAATGAAGGTCTTGCAATTGCCGGCATCACCGGCGTTTCCGCATACAGTATCTTCATCGACACGATTCCTTACCGTTTCTACAACATCCTTGCGCTCTTCTTCGTGTTTGCTTCTGCAATGCTCCTCCGCGAGTACGGCCCGATGCTTACCGCGGAACTGCGTGCACGCAGAACGGGCGCGACAGTCCGTCCGGGTTCCGAGGTGGAAAAGGACGACGATGCAGTTCCTGCCGAGGATCAGGACATCTGCAAAGAGGATCACGCAGTTGTCGCAACTTCCAAAAAAGCTCCGGCAAACATCTGGAATGCTATCATTCCGGTTGGTGTTCTGATCGTCTCTGCACTGATTTTGTTCTTCACCAACGGTGCAGAAGCAATCATGGCCGGCAACGGTTTAATTTCTGCGGAGGAGTTCACCCAGCTCGGATTCTTTGACTCGGTGCGTGAGGCTTACAGCTCCTCGGATGCAAGTATTGTACTGTTCCAGGCAGCACTTCTCGCCTGTATTGTTTCCATCGTGATGGGCTTTGCCCAGAAGATCTTTACCTTAAAGACCGGTATTGAGACCTGGGCGCACGGTATGAAATCGATGCTGTATGTGTGTATCATTCTGATTCTTGCCTGGTCGATTGGTTCGATCATCGGCGATCTGGGAACTGCACACTACCTCGTCGGTGCCCTGTCCGAGTCCCTGCCGATGTGGATTGTTCCGGCTCTCATCTTTATCATTGCCGGTATCATCTCGTTTGCAACGGGAACCGCATACGGAACAATGGCAATTCTTCTGCCGCTCGTTATTCCGCTCGCCGCAGCAATTGCAGGTTTCTCGACCGGTACGCCGGATGCCTCCATCTACTCCTACATTGTCGTCTGCTCGTCCGGTGTGTTAACCGGTGCAATCTTCGGAGACCACTGTTCCCCTATCTCGGATACCACCATTCTCTCATCTATGGGAGCAGGGTGCAGTCTGATAGACCACGTGGACACGCAGTTGTGGTATGCCTTAACGATTGCAGCGGTTGTTGTCATCGGCTACATCATTGTCGGTTTCGGCATGAATGTGTGGCTCACGCTCCTGATTACGATGGCAATTCTTGTCGGCGTTCTGTTCGTTCTCGGAAAAAGAGTTCCGACCTGGAAGCCTGACGAGGAAAAACTGGTGGAGTAATCCACCGGCAATATTTTTTCTTTTTTACAGCCTGAAAAGAATTTCTGCGGTACGTCTGAGAATATACGCTGCGGTATCCGCATCAGCTCCCGCACAACTACTCAGATGCAGCACGTTGTTGTACGTCCACGCGCCCGCGGTGAAAGCACTGCCTCCGGCGATCACGCCCTGAAACTCCAACTCCTCAACAGAGATGTCGTCACCGAACTGTATCGTATCCGAAGGAATGACCCCCGGATTTGTGAGGAACGGTACTCCGGCAAACGTTCCGATATCGTCATCACGCAGAGCCGATTCGGCAAACGGCCGGGCTGCACCGATCCCTATTGCATGCTGCTTGATATCCTGCGACATTTTTGCCGCGGCTGTCAGTGTCTCCGCAGTCGTTCTGCCGCAGTGGACAGGCGACCAGTAGGCGACGGTATAGTTCATCGGAGAACCTCGCTCTTCCTCTGGAAAGTACCGGCGGAGATCGGCGGTCGAACAGAGCGGAACAACGTCAAGCAAAACTCCCTGTGCCGCCAGCCAGTCCCGGAGGGCTGTTCCGTATGCGGCGGTCAGGAGATCATGAATCGTTGCCCCATGGGATTTTGCAAATGTTTTCATCTCTGCAAGTGTTTCCGGGGAAAGCTGTTCCCGTACGATCGTCAGCTCCGCCTCTGGATCCGATCCCGTTGTAAAATATTTTTTGTCGGCAAGTGCTGCCGGAAACCGATCGTGTTCCCGTGAAAAAAGTTCCTGAAGTTTTTCCGCGGAAAAATTTCTGAACGCCGGCGACAGCGTCCGGTCATGTTCCTTGAACATTTTCGGTGCCGGGTCCCGGAACAGTTCTGCGATGCGTGCGGCAACCGACAGAACCCCGCGTGCATCGGTTAAGAGATGCGCCGCAGAAAACACAATCGTGTCAGTCGTGTTCCGGCAGATCGTTATCCGGAACAGCGGCCCGGCATACGACGAGAGCGCAGTCATTACGCGGTCGGGATGTTCCGTGGTGATCGTGATCGGAATTGATTCTTCCCCGTGTACGAATCGTCCGTTTCGCAGAGCTCCTGCGTAACGGCTGACAAGGATAGGCATCTCGGCAGCCGCCCGGTCTGCCGCCTGCCGGAGGCGTTTCTCATCAATGATTCCGGACAGCTTCACTGAAACGGAGAGAAGAAATGCATGATCCAAATCTCCCAGATGCAGCTGAAAAATATCGAGTGGGGAGGCGGCAGTATCCTTCATGCCGCCGTCCCTATCTCTCTGAGCAGCTCTGCGAGGAACAGCCGGACGTTCTCAACCGAGGAGATCTGCAGCCGTTCTCTGGGTGAGTGGGCGCCGAGAATGTTCGGCCCGATAGAGATGATGTCAAGCGCGGGGTAATTCCTGCGGAACAGTCCGCACTCCAGTCCCCCGTGTGTTGCCGTGATCGCAGGCTCTTTGCCGAAGAGATTTTCATAGACGGCGACGGCAGTTTGCAGCAGCGGGGACGAAGGGTTGGGTGTCCAGCCGGGGTACTCGCTTTTGGTGGTAATTTCCGCACCGCATTTCTGAAACACCTCTGCAACCATCTTTGATGCCTCGTGTTTCTCTGCCTCCACCACACTCCGCTGAAAGGTTGCGATGATCAGGGAACGGCCCTGCATTCTGATCGAGGAGAGATTTGTTGAGGTCTGTACCAGACCCGGAATGGTTCTGCTTATGGCAAGAACACCGTTCGGACATGCCTCAAGAGCACCGATGATCTCTGCGGCGGAAGGGATCATCTCTTCCCGCGGCGACTCCGGCAGGAGGGCAAGCGAGATGCCCGGATCGGTACTGTTCCATGCATCCGTCATCTCCTCCTCAAACTGTGCAAACATTCTCTCAACCTCTGCGGTCCGTTCCGGAGGCACACCAAACACCGCGGCTGCATGGCGGGGGATCGCATTTATCAGATTGCCGCCGGAGAGTTCACAAACGGCGGCGTCCGGCAGCCGGTGCAGAAACGAAGCAAGAATTTTTATCGCGTTTGCCCGTCCCCGGTGAATGTCTGTCCCGGAGTGTCCGCCGGTCAGTCCGTCGACGTCGAACCGGTAGTACACATTGTTCATCGGTGCTGCACGAGGTTCCCGAACGATCGCGGCAAACGTTTCCACGCCCCCCGCGCATCCGGTACAGATGCTTCCCTCTTCTTCACTGTCAAGATTGATCAGCATCGTTCCCGTGAAGAAATCAGAGGCAATGGCTTCTGCACCGGTAAGTCCGGTCTCCTCTTCCACGGTGAACACGCACTCGATTGGTCCTGCAGGAATATCTGCGGCAAGCACATCAAGTGCAAGGGCGATGCCGATGCCGTTGTCTGCACCAAGCGTTGTTCCGCATGCATGCATCCAGTCCCCTTCGGTTACGGTCTCGATCGGATCGGTCTGAAAGTTGATCGCCTTGGCTGGATCCTTTTCGCAGACCATGTCCATGTGTGCCTGCAGGACAACTGCGGCTGAACGTTCAAAGCCTGCTGCGGCCGGCTTTCGGATGCAGACGTTTCCCGCGGCATCCTCTTTTGCGAAAAGGCCGTGACTCTCTGCAAAGGAAAGAAGATATTCCCGCATCTTTTCCTCGTGCCCGGAGGGATGGGGAATTGTGGTGATCTCTGCAAAGTACTGTAGAACGTGTCCGTGATTCATAAGGGGTTCCTGAGAGATGTATTGGGTGAAAGATATTGGATGCTGGAAATAATCATCTTTCTCTGCCGAGTGGTTGTTGTACCTTCTTTCAGGTTAATCACATCTCCCGAACCTATTCTTTATTGCCTATCCCCCGCTATTACTACATTATATCATGCTTGAAACACTCTTGGATCCTGCGGTGTTCCCGTGGATTCTCATCGTCGCCGGAGCGGCTTTCCTTGTTATCGAAGCAACAACACCGGGATTTTTCATGGCCGTTCCCGGAACTGCCATGATCGTTCTCGGACTCATGGTTCTTGCCGGTGTTGACATTTTTGCCTCTCCCGTCGGCGTTGGTATCGCTGTCCTCGCCGCAATCGCTGCGGCTGTGGTGAGCGTTCTCATCTACCGGAGAATATCTCCCGACCAGACGCCGGTGACCACCGGTCAGGACACCATTGTCGGAAAAACCGGTGTCGTGACGGTTGCGGTAGTCCCCGATACCATCTCCGGCAAGGTTGACATCTCCGGTGTTATCTGGAGCGCAAAAAGCACGGGCACAGTACTTGTGCCCGGAACAAAAATACAGGTGACCGCCACATCCGGCGTTCACCTGACCGTTGAGGAGGTCCGCTAAATGGACGCATTCACTCTCATATCCATCGTACTGATAATTATCATTCTCTACATCTTTGCAAAAGGCGTGGTGATCATCCAGCCGTATCAGAAAGGTCTCGCCATACGCCTTGGAACCTACGTCGGCCAGATGAACCCCGGTTTCAAATGGGTCGTACCGTTCATCACAACCGTTATTAAACTTGATCTCAGAACCCAGGTCATCGATGTTCCTTCGCAGGAGGTCATCACCAAAGACAACTCGCCGACCGATGTGGACGCCATCATCTACGTCCGGGTCATGGACCCCGAACGCGCCTACTTCGAAGTTTCCAACTACCGTCAGGCAACCGTGGCCCTCGCACAGACCAGTCTTCGCGGTATTATCGGCGACATGGAACTGGATGAAGTTCTCTACAACCGCGACATGATCAACCGCCGTCTGCGTGACATTCTCGACAAGGAAACCGATCAGTGGGGTGTCAAAATTGAACGTGTCGAGATCAAAGAGGTCAATCCGATAGGCGCCGTCAAGCAGGCCATGACCGAACAGACCGCAGCCGAACGTGAACGGCGTGCGGCAATTCTTCGTGCGGACGGAGAAAAACGTGCCGCGATTCTCAAGGCCGAAGGTCTGCGTCAGAGTATGATCCTTGAGTCTGAAGGTGAGCGTCAGAGTAAGATTCTCCGTGCCGAAGGAGAACGTCAGAGCAAAATCCTTCAGGCACAGGGAGAAGCCCAGGGCCTGCGGATTGTGGCGCTCGGATCCCGTCCGCTGGATAAACGGGCAATCACCGTCCTGTCGCTGAACGCCCTGCAGAAGATGGCCGACGGCCAGGCAACCAAGATCATCTTTCCGTTTGAGGTCTCCAGTCTCATCAAACAGGGTGCGAAATTCCTCGGTGCCGAGGATCTGGTTGACACCGACGATACCCCGCAGATCGATCTCGATGAAAGCATCTTAGGTGATCTTCCCGACCCCACAGAGATTGCCAAAGCCGTTGAGTCCGTCAAACCGCCGGAGACATCCGATGCCGATCCCTCTGCGGCTGATGATGTTCCGCTCGGCGGATCAACCTGATCATCTCCCCACTTTTTTCTTTCTTGTCCAATACGAAACTGCATTATAGTTTTCCCGCCTACCTGATCACCAATAACCGGAGGGCAAATCATAGCACGCATACGAATACCCCGTTCCCGTACCGTCCGGGACAAAATTCCTGTTTCCCTTCCAGTTCCCGAGAACACTGGTGAAACAGAGGAGGATATACCGTTTTTCAACTACGGGACGTTCTCCTTTGATTATGCGGTCAATTTTTCCCGTCTCAGCATCTCCATTGAACAGAAGCTGGACATGTACCACTATCACCGGGAACTCGGCAAATGGAAACGGGATGCCAACGTCAGTGTCAGGGAAGGACGTATGCTCCTGCATCCCGTCGAACCCCTGTATCTTCCCGAAGCTGTCACCGATTATCTTGAGATCCGGTTTGACGAGGTCATGATCGAACCGCGTGGCACGAGCATCCTCTTCCTTACCTTCCCAATCGAGATCGGCGTCTTTATCCAGGCCTCCGGGGTCACCAGTATTCTTGACGTTGTCTCGTTCAAAACCCCGAAGTACTCCCTGTACGGCAGTGCGAACCGCGGGGTTATTACCCGGTGGCACAAATCCGGTGTCTCCTCGTACCCTCCGCGTGTCAGAAACTATCTGGAAGGCGTGCTCCGTCTGCAGATCGAAAACACCACCGATGACTGGGTAAACGTATCGCGTACGGTTATTCACGAAAAAGGAATGCAGGTGTACTTTGACGATCATTTTGTTTCCATGGCGGCCGAGATGGTGATCACCTCCGGAGGTACTGCTGCGGTTACCGGCGTTGCCCGCCCTCTTCACGAAGGCATGACCCGGTCCCTGCGGATGTACGAGCCGCGGCGTTCCACCTCATTCTCCAATGCCTCGGGATCCCTTATTGACAGCACCTTTATCATGGACGCGGGGTTGACCTGAACATGGCGGACGTGAATCTTTCTGCGATCTCTGACAGCATCTTCGGCAGTCTGAGCGGTTCCGATGACGGCGGCAGCGGATTTTTCGATACTGTCCTCATCAATGGTATCACGTATGGCGACATTATTGGTGCCGTCATCATTCTGATCGGTACGCTGATCGTTGCAAAAATCTTCAGCGGGATCATAAACCGGATGTTCACCGGCAAGATCGAGAAGAACAACATCATCTTCATGCAGAAACTCGTTCGCTGGGTGATCTACTTCATCGGATTTTTGGTGATGAGTCCGCTGCTGCACATCGACTTCAGCGGTCTTATGGTTGCCGGAGGAATTGTTGCGGTTGCCGTTGGTTTTGCGAGTCAGAACACGCTCTCAAACTTTGTGGCAGGTCTTCTCATTATGTTTGAGCGGCCGGTGAGCATCAGTGACAACATCAAAATCAACGGAACCCAGGGGTATGTGGAAGACATCGGTCTGATGTCCACTACTCTTCGGACCTATGAGGGAATCTATGTCCGTGTGCCGAACGAAACTATGTTCACCTCCGACATCACCAACTATGTTGCTCATGTTGCCCGGAGATTTGAGTATCTGGTCTCCATCCGGTACTCGGATGATGCAGCAAAAGCCATTGAGGTCATCAGGGGAGTTATTGATAAGCATCCGTATGCACTGAAGTCACCGTCTCCTGATGTGTATGTGGACGAGCTTGGTGCGCACGGGGTGAATCTGGTTGTCCGTATCTGGTCGCCTTCCGGGTACTGGTGGGATGCCAGAAAAGATCTTCTCTGGAAGATTTTCAAAGCTCTTCGTGCGGCGGATATTGATATTCCGTTTGACCAGCTGGTTATCTGGGAGGGAAAGGACACGATCAGTGCGGCGGATCAGGGGCCTGAGGATGAGTTTGCCTACCCTGAGACTGCAACCCCTCCGAAGATGAACCGTGATGATGCCGCAAAACAGGTGGACAGAGGATAAGAAAATGACAGATATTACCGATGCGCTGACTGCTCTTTCAGATGCAGATCTTGACGTTCGTCACGCCGCAGTTGAAAAAATCGCCGCAGCAGGACGGACCAATCCCGGACAGATTGTGCCGGTTGTGATCGCGGAACTCCGGTCCGGGACTCTTGATACCCGCTGGTACCTTGGAAGGTCGCTGGTGAAGATGGGTCCGGAGATCACTCCGCTTCTCCTTGAGTATGCGGAGATGGAAAAGAATATGGATGTACAGAAGTACTTCGGTGCGGTTCTTGCGTCATTTGGCGAGATCTCGGTTCCTCCGCTTATCTCGCTTTTTTCGTCATCCAATCCGACAGCCCGCGGTATGGCCTCAGCCGCTCTGGAGCGGCTTGAGGCCAAGGCGGTTCCGGCGCTGATTGAGGCGGCTCTGGGCGATGATCCGCAGGTGAAGCTTTGTGCTGAACTGACGCTGACGAAGCTCAATATCTTTGACTACCAATAATGGCTGAACTTGCAACCTCTCCCCGGTATCGTGCGTATCTGGATCATCTGATCAGTGAGCTTGATCGGGCGATGGGGATTGCACAGGCTGCAAAGGCAAAGGGTTTTGATCCGCGAACTGAAGTGGAGATCCCGATTGCAAGTGATCTTGCAGGAAGGGTTGAGGCACTGCTGAACTACAAAGGAGTTGCCGATCGTATCCGTGAGCTTGAGGAGCGGATGAGCCGTGAGGAGGCGTCGCTTAAGATTGGTGACGCGTTTGTGTCCCGCGAGTTCGGAGAGACAACCCGCGAGGAGATTCTGGATCACGCGATTCGTGCGTCGATGGCACTTCTGACCGAAGGTGTGGTCGCCGCACCGACGGAGGGAATCGGCAAGGTCGGCATCAAGAAAAATGATGACGGATCAGAGTATCTGGTGATCTACTATGCAGGGCCTATCCGTTCCGCGGGCGGAACGGCTCAGGCACTGTCTGTTCTTGTCGGCGATTATGTCCGCCGTCTCTTAAATCTTGACCGCTACAAACCCCGCGAGGAGGAGATCGAGCGGTATGTGGAGGAGCTGAAGCAGTACAACGGCATTCAGAGTATGCAGTATCTCCCCAAAGATGATGATATCCGGCTCATTATCCGCAACTGTCCGGTCTGCATCGACGGCGAGCCGACGGAGAAGGAGGAGATCTCCGGATACCGGAATCTTGAGCGGGTGGAGACAAATGTTGTCCGGGGCGGTATGTGTCTTGTGATTGCGGAAGGCATCGGCCTCAAGGCGCCGAAGATTCAGAAGAATGTGGCGAAGATGCATCTCGATGGATGGGAGTGGCTGGAGACGCTGATCTCGGGAGCGGCATCGACGTCGTCGGAAGAGGAAGAACCGGGCATTCATCCGAAAGACAAGTACATGCGGGATATGCTTGCAGGCCGCCCGCCGTTTTCGTATCCGATGCGAAAGGGGGGTTTCCGCCTGCGGCTGGGCCGCGGGCGGAATACGGGTCTTGCGACCTGCGGGTTCAATCCGGCAACGCTTCACGTGCTGGATGATTATCTCGCGGTCGGTACGCAGATGAAGGTGGAACGCCCCGGTAAAGCGTGCGGTGTTGTGCCCTGTGATACGATTGAGGGACCGACGGTCCGCCTGACCTCAGGCGAGGTCAGGCGCATCGATACGCTTGCGGAGGCGAACAGGTATGTTGATGCAAAGGAGATCGAGTACATCCTTGATGTCGGCGAGATTCTGATCTCATACGGCGAGTTCCTAGAAAATAATCACGTGCTTGCTCCGCCGAGCTACTGCGAGGAATGGTGGAGGCTGGAAGGCGGCCCCCGTCATCCGGAGAGTGAAGCGGAAGCCATCTCCTTTGTGGCGGAGGGTGCGTATCTGCATCCCGACTACACGTGGTTCTGGGATGACTGCACGGAGGATCAGATCCGTCTTCTCTCCGACAAAGTTGCAGAGACCGGTTCCGTCCGGGACGGTGTTTTGTACATTCCGGTTGATCCTGAGGTGAAGGCGGTTCTTGAGGAGCTGCTCGTCCCGCACACGGTAGAGGACGGGAACTATGTGATCAAAACACCGCTCGCACTGATTGCGGGTCTCGGCCTTTCGTATGATCTTCAGAAGAATGCAACCTGGAATACCCTGCCTCCATTCACGAACGGTCTGGTGATGGCCGAACATCTTTCGGGTATTCGGATGCGGTCGAAGGCGGGTACCCGGGTCGGCGGCAGGATGGGACGTCCCGGCAAATCGGCTCCCCGCAAAATGAAGCCGCCGGTACATGTTCTCTTCCCCATCGGGGAGTCCGGGGGTATGAAGCGTTCGATTGACAATGCGGCGAAGGTCTGCAATGCGAATCTGTCGGGGGATGTGTTTTCGGGGACTGCGGTGACAACCGGTCAGGTGGAGGGTATGATTCATGTGGAGACCGGTGAGCGGAAATGTCCGTCCTGCGGTGCGGTGACCTACAAGAGCCGGTGCCCGGAGTGCGGTGCCCATACCGAGGCGGTGTACCGCTGTCCGCGGTGTAATACTCTTGCCCAGCCGGGAGAGGAGTTGTGTCCGCGGTGCGGCGCTCCGGTTGTCTGCCAGAAGGATAGTGTGCTGAGTCTCCGGCAGGAGTATGATGCGGCGCTTGCGGTTACCGGTATTCCGGCGAGCGCCATTCCCGAACTGAAAGGCGTCCGCGGTCTTATCTCCCGGGAACGGGTGGTCGAGCCGCTGGAGAAAGGAATTCTTCGTGCGGCAAACGAGGTGTATGTGTTTCGTGACGGAACGGTGCGCTATGATATGATCGATCTGCCGCTGACGCATTTCCGACCAGCGGAGATTGCGGTTTCCGTGGAGAAGCTCCGGGAGATCGGATACACGCAGGATATGCACGGCGAGGAGCTTGTGTCTCCGGATCAGGTGGTGGAGCTGAATCCGCAGGATATTCTGGTGTCCGAGGACTGCGGGGAGTATCTGGTGCGGGTGGCAAAGTACCTGGATCAGCTTCTTGAGAGGCTGTATGGTCTTCCGGCGTTTTATCATGCGGAGGTGCCGGAGGATCTGGTGGGCCAGCTGATTCTTGGTCTTGCCCCGCATACGAGTGCGGGCGTTCTTGCCCGGCTGATCGGGTTTACGAAGGCGAAGGCAGGATATGCCCACCCGTTCTATCATGCGGCGAAGCGGCGGAACTGCGATGGGGATGAGGACTGCGTGATGCTTTTAATGGATGGTCTGGTGAACTTTTCGCGTTCCTTCCTGCCGAGTACCCGCGGCGGTACGATGGATGCGCCGCTTGTTCTGACGACGACGCTGAACCCGAAGGAGGTGGATAAGGAGACGCTGAACGTGGATGTGATGGATCACTATCCGCTTGAGGTGTATGAGGCGTGTCTTACGTATACGCCGCCGAAGAATCTGGAGAAGGTGGTGGATCATGTGGAGAGCCGGGTCGGGACGCCGGGGCAGTTCGAGGGTTTTTCCTTTACGCATGATACCCGCGATATTTCGGAGGGTCCGCTGGATACGATGTACACGAATCCGATTCTGAAAGGAACGACAGATAAGATCAAGGCGGAGCTTGCGCTTGCGGACCGCATCCGTGCAGTGGAGACGGATGATCTTGCGGAAAGGATCATCAATAGTCATTTAATGCCGGATATGATCGGTAATCTTCGTTCGTTTTCGAAGCAGTCGTTCCGCTGTCCGCGGTGCAAGACGAGTTTCCGCAGGATTCCGATCTCGGGGAAGTGTACGAAGTGCGGTGCGGTTCTGAAGGCGACGATGCACAAGGGAAACGTGACGAAGTATCTGGAGATTTCCAAGTACATGGCCGAGCATTATAAGCTGTCGGAGTACACGAACCAGCGTATTGCGGTGACGGAGATGAATATCTGGTCAACGTTTGGGCAGGAAGAGAAGCAGCAGATGGATCTTTCGGATTTCTTTTGAAGCTGCCTCTCAGTTGGATCCCACAGAAAACGCTGAATACACGAAAACATCACGGAGCAAACGTGAACATCACGGAAATCATCACCAATAGTATTTTTGTTCACCCCCTCTATTCTTATAAGTACATGAGTATACTTTTTGAAAATGAAACCTATCGTATTCGTGGGGCAATATTCGAAGTGTACAAATCTCTTGGGCCGGGATTTTTGGAGTCAGTCTATCAAAACGCTCTCGAACATGAGTTGAACCTCCGCGAAATTCCGTTTGAGTCGCAGAAAGAATTGCCGATCCAGTACAAAAATATTCCCGTTGGTAGGTTTCGGGCAGACATCGTGTGCTATGGGAAAATAATCCTTGAACTCAAATCAGTTGAGGATATTACTAATGAACATCTTGCACAAATCAGAAATTATTTGAAAATAACAAATTTTGACTTGGGCTTTTTGATAAACTTCAACCACTACCCCGGTGTTGATATCAGGAGATGTATCCGTAATGGAGTGGCATCTTCAGTTGGAGAAGAGGAAGTACCCTACTCTTACTCATGATATCTGGAACATTTCCGTGATGTTCACGTTTGTTCCGTGATGTTTTCGTGTATTTAGTGTATTCCGTGGGCTACAATATTCTTTGAGCCACATCCAAAAAAGAAAAAAATATTTTTACGGGCTGACTCTGTGCCGGTCGCGGGGGAAGAGTACGCCTTCGCGGATGTTCTGGAGGTCGAGCATGGTCATGACCAGCCGCTCTGCGCCCAGTCCCCACCCAGCGTGCGGCGGCATGCCGTAGCGGAACGGGTTGAGGTAGAACTCGAATGCATCGGGGTTGAGGCCTTTTGCTTTGATCTGGCTTACCAGCAGATCATAGATGTGACAGCGCTGGGCACCGGAGGAGAGTTCCATTCTCGGGTGCATCATGTCGAACGCTCTGCAGACTTCGGGTCTGTCCTCAAACGGCATGGTGTAGAACGGTCTCGTGGATGACGGCCACTCGGTGATGAAGTACATCGTGCCCATCTCGTCGCCGACGATCTTTTCTGCGGCGGTGGAGAGGTCGTCACCGAAGACGAGCGCCTCGCCCTTGGCGGTTGCGATGTCGACTGCTTCCTGATAGGTGATCCTGGGGAAGGGGGTCTTCGGGACCTCGAAGTCGTTTAAGCCGAGGACGGCAAGTTCGTTGCTGCACGTGTCGGCGACCTTGCCGTAGGCGTAGGAGACGGTCTCTTCAAGCACTTTCATGGCGTCCTGTTCATCGGCAAACGACATTTCGATGTCAATCGAGGTTGCTTCGTTTAAGTGGCGGACGGTGTTGTGCTCTTCTGCACGGAAGATGGGGCCTATCTCAAAGACGCGATCAAACCCTGCGCTCATGAGCATCTGCTTGTAGAGCTGCGGGCTCTGGTTGAGGAATGCTTCCTTGTCGAAGTAGGCGAGGGGGAAGAGTTCGGTTCCGCCTTCGGTTGCGGCTGCGACGATCTTCGGGGTCTGCACCTGAGTGAAATGGTGATCCCAGAGGTACTCGCTGACGGCGCGAAGTGCGGCGTTGCGGATCAGGAAGATTGCGTTGACACGCGGCTTGCGCAGGTCAAGGTAGCGGTTGTCAAGGCGGGTATCCAGGTCTGCCGGGACTTTTTCGGAGACATCCAGCGGCAGCGGTGTTGCGGCGCGGGAGATGACTTTCAGGGTGTCCGGGACCAGTTCGCGTCCTCCGGGAGCTTTTTCGGTTGCCTTGACCACTCCTTCGCAGGAGATGACGGACTCGCGGCTTGCTTCCTTGACTGCGGCGAGCACTTCGGGGCTGACCTTTTTCTTGGGGATGGTTACCTGTAAGATTCCGGTTCTGTCACGGACCAGCAGGAACGTGAGGCCGCCGAGGTCACGTTCTTCGTGAACCCATCCGGCAATTTCGGCACGCTCGCATTCGGGGGTGACGTTTTGTATTGGGATGCGCATAAAATCTCTATATTATTTGCGGTCTGGATAGATTAGTGTTTGCCGCGGGGCGGGCAGATGTGGTTTCCTCTATTTTTTGGTATGAGTGTTCTTTTGAGGGTGGCACCCACAAATTCGAATTTTCCATGCGAATGTAAGTACTTCCCATCCCATTCTGAACGTGTCCATCCATTCTAGGGTGGTCCGATCATTTTCTTTCCAGATGACGGGGACCTCTGCAATTTTGTAACCTGCCCTCTGTGCAAGCGCAAGAATTTCTGTATCCCACGTCCATCCGCGTGTATGAGCATATGACATGAGAGTATTAAGAGATTCACGTGTGAATGCTTTGCATCCGCATTGATAATCCGTAACTCCTCCTCCAAGAAGTACGCGGGCGAGATGAACAAATAATTTTCCTGCATATTTTCGATTGCGAGCTCTCGTGATACTACTTTGCGGGAGATACCGCGACCCGATTGCAATATCATTCCCGCGATGTATGGCATTGATCAGGGGTCGTAGTGCGGACAACTCAGTGGAAAGATCAACATCGTAGAAACAGATGATGTCTCCTGAAGCGATCTTTGCGGCATCGCTGATAGCTCCGCCTTTTCCTCTGCGTGTCTCGCTGTAATTTAGTCTGATACGTTTGTCAGCTTCTGCAAATTTTTTGGAGATTTCATAACTTCCGTCACAACTTGCATCTTCAGCAATAATGATCTCAAATGGATGGGATAACGTATCCAATACCATAATTGATGCCGGTAGTGCCTTGGTAAGTGCGGTGTGATCATTATAGACCGGGATGATTATGCTGAGTTTTTTCATGTTGAAATATCCGTTCTGTTTGTTCCGGGTTATTGCGAGAGGAACAGATTGATTCCCATATTTCTTCCAATATATTTGGTGTTGGCATTCAGCCAGTTGAGGGCATCACCCTCCGGGTTTGCTGCATAAATATCTGCTGTGACTACGTAGTATGCAGTTGTGTCCCCTCGTGTTTGTTCTATTTCTTCAAGTTCTTTCGCAGAATTAGCCTGGACTTCATGCGTGTCATCCTTTGTACTGTCATAATAGTAATCAAGCGGCAACGTCATGTATCCGGGCAGTACTACTACATAGTCCCCATTCTGTGTTTCAGCAGTGAGATACTCTGAAAATCCTCTCCAGTCATTTTTGGAGTATGTGGTATAGTATGAGGTGAAATAGGGGATGCTTACCAAACATATCAGAATAATTGCAATCACAGCCACTTTTTTGGCGTCAACCTCTTTTGGTATCAGATTAAATGCAGCCCCGATTGCAACGAAGTAAAACGGCAGGACGAAGATGAGATAGCGTGGGCTCATCGGCATGACTGATGAGAAGAACACGCTGGCAATAAACGGCAGAATGATCAACATGGCAAGCAAAAGTGCGAAACCTTGTTTATCTTTGTTGAATGTGAGGTACAGGATTCCAACTGCTGCGGTGAACAGAAACAGAATGGTCAGATAGAGTTCACTTCCGGAGAACAGTACGATTGTTTGGGTGAACACATCAAATCCGGAGATTCCCCATGTGGGGGCTGATGCGGTTCGCATGAAGTAGAGTTGTATCGTCCCATACAGGAGAGGGGATGTGAGGAGAACAAATGAGAGAAGTCCTAGTATGATTGGTTTTATTGAGGCAATGTTTTTGAGAATCTCGTTTCTTTTTATGATGAAGGCGTGAAGGAAGATAATTCCAATTCCTATGAATACGTAAAAATGAGACCAGAATGCCAGAGCACAGAATATGCCGAAGAGGCACCAGTACGGTATTGAGTTTCGTTTCAGTGCAAGAAGGTAGAAAAGAACTGCCACGGAAAAGAAGAACAGGACTGTAGTGTAAGCTCTTGCATCCTGAGAATAATATACATGAAATGTGGAGAAGGTCAGAAGTGCCGCAGCGATTATGCCGGCAAGTCGTCCGCAGATTTCTCTTCCCAGAAAATACATCACCGGAATGGAAAACATACCGAGCAGTGCAGGTATGAGTCGGAGAATTATTTCATTGTTCCCAAGTCCGAGCATGAAATGTTCTATTGCGTAGAATAGAGGTGGATTGACATCTCCGGTTTTTGTTGTTAGTTCCAGTATCCCGCCGAGTGATAGTTGGGCAAAGTCGTAGGTGCATGCTTCATCAAGCCATAGTGAATTATATCCCAAGTTGTAAAACCGGAGGATTCCTCCCATGATCAGCAGAATGAGCAACATCTGGGCATAGTGATTGTATCGGATCACGTTTTTCAGATTATTCCACGTTATATCGGTTAGTGAATCTATCCGGTACTTCTCAGCGTTGGGCTCTGCCTTGTTCTGTCTGTTATGTCTCATGTTAGCTTACAATATTGTAAGCTATTAACTTACATTAATGCTTTTGTTAGCTTGATTACTGTAATACACCTCTTCTGAAAAATAGAATAACTACCAATGGCACGATCCAAACTCAATCCCTCTTCCTCTGTCACATTCCGCATGCCAAATCCCATCCTCAAAGAAATTGATCGGCTTGCTGAACAGAATACGCATGACAGAACCGCGGAGATCAACGGGGCGTGCCGCCACTGGGTGGAGATAGGCGGTGTTGTTGGAACAGATGTTTCGACGCAGAAAGTCATAGCCGAACTGTCCGAGGAGATAACGAATCTCAAAGATCAGGTCGCCGCCATGATGCAGCAGATGGAACAGGAGCGAACGCTTCTCCTCAAAATCATCGAAGGTAACGAGCACACCATCAAGCGTCTGCTTGCAACCCTGCCGCAAAACGATCCGACGGCGGAAAAACACTCTGAGAAAAAATAATTTTTTCAGGACCTGCGGAAATTTTTTTCATCCGGTAGAAACGCTCCATCACCACTTCTTTTTTGTTGTTATCTCTCCCGGGAACTTCTCCTCGTCTCCACCGGAAACGAAAAAAATCCGCCGAGGCACACCCGCACTTCAAACCTCAGTGTTCATCTCCATACAGTTCCTGCAATGCAATCCCAATCAGTTTATCCGTAGAATCCGCGAGGAACAGCGGAATGTTCAGTACATCCCCGTCCAGCTTCAGATTCGCCAGAGAGAACCTGACCCGTATCTTCACCGCATCCCCATATTTTTCTTTAAATTTTTTCAGGCTGCGTCCCTCAACGTTTCCCTCCGACTTCACCTCAATCGGAATAACATCATTTTTCCGCTGAAGCAGAAAATCAACCTCATAATCTGGATGATCCATTGCCCAGTACCGCAGGCCCGCGTCAAACTGCGGGGTCAGGGCTTCGAGAACATAATTTTCACTGAGTGATCCCTTGAACTCCGAAAAAAGTCTGTTTCCCTCACGGAATACGGAAGGGTCCAGTTGTGCCAGTCTTCTCAACAGTCCCACATCCGCGAGATAGAGTTTGAAAGCGGAAATATCATCATAGGCTGCCGTCGGCAGTCTTGGTGTACTGTTGCGGTACACCCTCACGAGAAGTTTCGCATCGCACAGCCACTGTAACGCATCCTCATACTCCCGCGCCCGTGCTCCTTCCTTTACCACGCGGTAGATGAATTTTTTATTCTCCTTTGCGAGCTGGGACGGAACCGAGTTCCAGATAAGCGTTGCCTTCGGGTAATCCTTCGGACTCATATGTTTTGCAAAGTCCCGTTCATATGCCGTGATGATATTGGCAAGCCGCTTCTGTACCTCATCCACATTCTGATCCTCCGCCCATGCCAACACGATCTCCGGCAGGCCGCCGCAGATGAAATACATCTTCAGCTTCTCATACAGCGGATTGAAAAATGCAGCCGGCAAAGGTTCCACAGCATCCAGACTCTCCAGATAGGCGGCGAGATTCTCATCCCCGCAGGCAAGAAGAAACTCTGAAAAACTCATTGGATACATCTCCAGAAAATCCACTTTCCCTACCGGAAAGGAAGACGGTTTTGCCAGGGCAACACCCAGAAGCGAACCGGCACAGGCGATGTGATACTCCGGCGCCTGTTCTGCGAAGTACTTCAGTGCGGTCAGGGCATCCGGGCACTCCTGAATCTCATCAAAAATAATCAGTGTTGTTTCCGGCGTAATCGTCTGGCCGCTTGCCATCATCAGATTCTGCAAAATGCGGGACGGGTCTTTTGTTGTTGCAAAAAACTCCCGGAACTCCGGCTGCTCCTCAAAGTTGAAGTACGCCGTACTGGTATAGTGGCGTCTCCCGAATTCCTTCAGTAGCCAGGTTTTTCCTACCTGCCGGATTCCGTTCACGATTAACGGTTTCCGGTACCGGGATGCTTTCCATTTTTCCAGCTCATGCATTGTGGTGCGTTCCATTTTGTGATCCTGATCACATTTTTCCATGAAATAAATGGCGTGTGATCACATTTTTCCACAAAGTGGGTTCTGCACGATAATAATACTATCTGAAAAAGAGAACCGGAGAGAAGCCTTAATGCTCCTCTCTCACCATCTCGATGCACTTCTTCGGGCACTCGTTTGCACAAATCCCGCAGCCCTTGCAGTACACCAGATCGATCTCCTCATTGTCGGGATCGATCACCGCATCAGGACAGTACATCGCACAGATGCCGCAGTGGTTACAGATCTCTCGGTTCACCACCGGACGAAACGTCCGCCAGGAACCGGTCTGTCCCATTGCCCCTTCTTTTGGGACACTGATTGTCATCTTCGGCATAGCCATTTAGTTCACCTCGTCGTATGCTTTCTTTGCAACCGTCACATTCCGCGGATCCGCAAACGTCTCCGTAATTGCCTTCGTGCCCGACTCCGGCGTAAAGAGACCCAGCTTTGCAAGCGCCCCGATAACCGGCGTGTTCAGGATCGGACTTCCCGCAACAACCAGATTCTCCGAAAGCGCAATGCCCGTCAGATCCGCCTTGTGTACCGTGAACTGTTTCGGGAACTGCACATCCTCATGTGTATTGATGAAGATAGCACCGCCCTCTTTGAGACCGTCCAGCACATTTACCGTGTCCATCACGGTCGGGTCAAGCACAATGATCATATCCGGCTTTTTGATCTGCGAATAGATCCGCACGGGGTGATCATCAATGCGCACGAACGAAACGATCGGTGCGCCACGGCGCTCTGCACCATAGAACGGACATGCCGTTGCAAACTTCCCGTCCTTGACGGCTGCTGCGGCCATCATACGGGCTGCGGTTACTCCGCCCTGACCACCGCGTGAATGAATCCGAATCTCGTACATTTACTGCTCCTCCGAAGGAATACCGAACCAGAACTCCGTACCGATCTTTCTCGTGCGAACAAGTTCTGCCATGTCCTCATACGTCACTTCCTGACCGCCGAGACCGGCAATGACCCGTGCAATCTTTGCTTCGGGGTATCTTGCCTGAATCTCTCCGGCGAGAACACCGCCGAACCCGAACGAATAGTCACGGTCGATCACAACCAGTTCCTTACCCGCGATCTTCATGTCAAGCGGGAACGGCCGAAGCCAGCGGACACGCATCACTCCTGCCTTGATGCCTTCCTTGCGCAGGAGATCTGCGGCAACCTCGGCCTCTTTGCCGAGTGTTCCCATTGCAACGATCACCACATCCGCATCATCCCAGAGGTACTCCTCGACCGGCGCATAGCTTCTGCCGAACCGTTTTGCAAACTCTGCCTCCGTCTCGGCAATCACCGTGCGGGAGTTCTTCATTGCCTTCTCCATATCGTACCGGAACGTGAAGTGAATATCAGACGGCGACATCGCACCGTAACCCTTCGGATCATTCACATCGATCTTTTGCGGCAGATTAAGCGGCGGAATGAAATCTCCCGGCTCCGTCATCTCGAACGGCTGCATAATGTGGGACAGCAGGAACCCGTCCATGTTGATCATCACTGGCAGAAGCACCCGGTTGTCCTCGGCGATTCTGAACGCCATCAGCGTTGCATCGTACGCCTCCTGTACGGTTGAGACATACACCTGTAACCATCCGGTATCGCGCTGTGACAGCGCGTCCGAGTGCTCCGCCCAGATGTTCCATCCGGGTGCGAGCGTCCGGTTGACCTGTCCCATCACAATTGGAAGCCGTGCGCCTGCCGCCCAGTGAAGCATCTCATGCATATAGAGAAGTCCGTGGGAACTCGTTGCCGTAAACACACGGACACCGGTAATCGACGCGCCGATACAGGCGGTCATTGCCGAGTGTTCCGACTCGACCGGAATGTAGCGGGCATCCATTGCGCCGCTCTCCACATAATCTGCAATCGACTCAATGACCTCAGTCTGCGGGGTGATCGGATATGCCGCAACCACCGTCGGCTTTGCCATCTTCACCGCAGATGCCATCGCCTTGTTGCCGGTTGACATCACCAGTTTTTCGCTCATGCGTTCTCCTCCGAGTAAGCAGCCTCAGCTGCAACCTTCTTCAGGTTCTTGTCAACCTGCGCCTGAATCCGTGCAGCGGTTGCCTCGTCCACCTTGCGGAATCTTCCCTGGGCTTTCAGGTAATCGATAACCGGTGCGGGCTTCTTCATCGCCGCACGCGAGGGGGCACTGATCGTGAATTTGTCATACTCTTTTTCCCAGAGTACCCAGATGCCGGACTTCACCGCCATCTTGCCTATCTCCACCGTCTTCTCCGACGGCGTTCTCCATCCCGGCGGACAGGGAGCCAGGATGTGCATGAACTTCGGCCCAGGAATTGAGAGTGCCTTCTTCACTTTATTGTAGATGTCGGCAGGGTATGACGCGCAGGCGGTTGCCTGATACGGCAGGTTGTGTGCCTCGATAATTCTGTCGAGATCTTTTTTGTTGACGGTCTTTCCGTTCGGCGTCGTCGTCGTGATTGCACCGAGAGGTGTGGCCCCTGATCGCTGCATGCCGGTGTTGCCGTATGCCTCGTTGTCGTAGCAGATGTAGAGGAAGTCCTCTCCCCGCTCCAGAGCGCCGGACAGTGCCTGAATACCGATATCGGCGGTTCCGCCGTCACCGGCATAGACGATGACGTTCGTTTTCTTCCCGACTGCTCTGAATGCCTCACTCATTCCCGAAGCGCATGCGGCAGCTGCCGCAAATGCAATGTTGTACACAGGGACAGTGTGCAGCATGTACGGGTACACGCCCTGAATTACACTGTTGCAGCAGGCAGGGATCACGAGAACTGTGTCTTTTCCCGCCGCTTTCAGAATATAGCGGAGTGCCAGTAAAGATCCGCACCCGGCACAGGTGGACGGACATTTTAACAGCATTTCCTCTTTTGGAATTTCCGTCATGAAATGGGTACTTATTTGTCATGATTAATAATGAGGCTTTTTCTTGAGTATGGTTACCTGCCGAATTTCCAACCGGCAAAATTATTTATCTCTATTTCACCAATGAACTGTTATTATGAGTGAAGACCCGAGTCCGGGTGCAGACCCGAAAAAGATCGAGGAACTGCAAAAGGAGGTGGAGCGCCTCAACCGCGAAAAGGCAGAAGCAGAAGCGCAGGCCGCGGCCAAAGCACATGCTGCCGCCGCAGCTGCCGAAGAGAAGGCAGCCGCCGAGTCAAAGATGAAGATGGAGCTGGAGTCCCAGAAAGCGGCTGCTGATGCAAAGATGCAGGCGGAGCTTGAGGCCCAGCGGCTTGCAGCAGAGGATGCGGAGCGCAAGAGAAAGGAGAAACAGGAAAAGAGCAAGAGCCGCAGAAGAAAAATTATCGGCGGCATTGTTCTGCTGATCGTTCTTGTACTGGTTGTGCTGGTTGCCTCGTCCAGTGTCACGGTTCAGTCCGGCACCACTACGAACTATCCCTATATCACCACCTACAGCGTCTGGTTCCCGATTGGCGAGCCGGTTGACATTAGCGGTCACAAGCTGATCGCACTCTCTGACGGAAACGAGATGATGTTCTCCGCAGACGGCAGTGTGACCAAACTTGTTCGTAGCGACCCGATTGTGATCGGTGAGCAGGCCGCGACGCTGACCACCCTGTTCGGCAAAGTCCCGGTCATGACGATCAACTACAAAGTTATTCTTGAGTATCAGGGCAACACCGCAGAGAACCAGGCATACTTCAAGATGCTTATTCAGAGCGACAAATCCATTCCGGAGTTTGTCGTCAACTTCATGCTGCCGAAGAATGTTATTGCCCAGGCAGCATAACCCTCTTTTTTTATGACAACCAAAGCGTCCGTACTCCGTATCTTAGAGGAACACCGCGGCAGGTTTTTTTCCGGTGAGGAGATTGCATCTCTGCTCGGTGTTTCCCGGTCTGCGGTATGGAAGGCAGTGAAATCACTTGAGGCGGAAGGCTATGCGGTATCCGCGGTGACCAATAAGGGTTACTGCCTTGCCGCCGATACAGACATTCTGTCACCGGAAGGAATCCGGCTGTATCTTTCATTGGAGTATCGCGACATTCCGATCACGATTCACAAAGTAACCGGTTCCACGAATGAGGACGCAAAGGCTCTTGCGGTTGCGGGCGCAGTACACGGGACAATGGTTCTTGCCGAGGAGCAGACCCGCGGTCGCGGACGCCTTGGCCGTTCCTTTTACTCGCCGAAAAGTTCCGGCGTCTATATGAGTATCGTACTCCGGCCGAATCTTGCGATGACGGACGCCGTGCTGATTACGACCGCAGCCTCCGTTGCGGTCTCTCGGGCCGTTGAAGAGGTGTCGAATCAGACGCCCGGGATCAAATGGGTCAACGATGTATTTGTGAACGAAAAAAAGATCTGCGGTATTCTCACCGAGGCAGTCAGCGGCTTTGAGTCCGGCGTGGTTGAGTGCGTGGTTGTCGGTATCGGTATCAATGTGATTGATCCGGGATTTCCCGATGAGCTCAAACAGGTTGCAGGTTCGCTCTCCGGACAGCATTGTGACTTTTCCCGCAACCGTCTTGCCGCACTCGTTGCAAATCACCTGCTCGAACTTTCCGCAGCACTTCCCGATCGTTCCTTCCTTGATGAGTACCGGAAGCGATCCGTTCTTCTGGGAAAACCGATCCGGTTTCTGGAGAACAATGTCTGGTGCGATGCCGTTGCGGTTGATGTGGACAACTCCGGCGGTCTTGTAATAGAAACTGCGACCGGACGCCGGACGCTGACCTCCGGTGAGGTCAGCGTCCGGCCCCGGAACTAATTTTTTGTTCCGCGGATACGGTTTTTCCAGTACGCTCAAACCGTTTCCAGCATCTTCATTGGTACGGTGAGCAGGATGAACCATTCATCATCGATTGGCTGTACATATCCCAGTGACAGCCGGGTTGTGGCATCGCTCTTTGACGGGAGGTTGATATAGTTGAATCCTCCTCCTGCGCGTGCCATTGCGAGTGTGTCGCGCCCGATGGATGCTCCGTAGATGTCGGTGATTCCCAGAAGATTTTCGGTTGACCAGGGATTCGGGTCGTGAACGAGGGTGTTTCCTGCAGAGTCATAGATGCTGAGCTCGATGTCGCCGCGGTAGTGGGAACCGTTATTGAGAGAGGCGAGGGCTGCTTTTTTCCCCTCTTTCTGAACGAATGCAATTATCTCCCGGCCATACTGAATCATATTCATCCGCGTGTCCGGGGATATGGTGGCGCGGATCTCCGGGTAGTACTCACCGACCGTAATATACCAGGTCTCGTCGATCGGGAGGACGTAGGCTACTTTGAGTTCCGGTGTCATGTTGTCAGCCGGGTTTTCATAGACATCGGTGACGTAACCGCCGCCCTGTTTTGCCCGGTTGGTAAGCATTTTGACACTGGATACGCCGTTGATGTCCATATAGTCCGTCCGGTCTGCGCCGAGAAGTCCCGGGCGGTAGGGGTTTGCGAGCTGGGTGTTGTTTGTGTCAAATGCGGCGATGTAGTACTCCTGTGTGGTGAAGTTGCCGTCCGGTTTGTTGAACTCTGCGAGAGCTGCTTCCTTTCCCTCTTTCTGAATATAGAGGTAGGCGCTGCGGGCGAACTCTTCCAGTTTGAGGTTGGTGGTTCTGGTGGGGGTGTCCACCTGCATGGTGCTGTCGATGTCAGAGGTTACAACGATGACCGGGCTGGAGAGGCTTATGTTTGCCGGGGCATGAACTGAGTCCCACGCGGCAACCCGGCTGACGATTTTGAGTTTTCCGTAGCTGTAAGCAGAGTAGGTTTCCACGCCGGATTTTGTATGGAGAATTGTCTGTGTCAGTATATTCAGTTCCGTCTGGTTTGGTGCTGTCATCTCCAGAATACTATCTTCCCTCTGTGATCTTTCCGGGGTGTAGATGATTCTTCCGTCCTGTTCGATGATCCATGCGGAGTATCCGGTGCTCTCTTCAAAATTCTTTACGAGTTTTTCATAGATTAAGGCCGGGTCGAGTATGACGATGAGGTATCCTGTGTATGTTCCGTTTTTGTTGATCAGCGGGAGGATGGAAACCAGGATGTCGTCACCCGTATCAATTCTTACGGCTTTCATGGTTATGGCCGGGGAGTCTGCGGAGTAGGTGAGTGCCGGATTCTTAACCATGACACTGATGTACGGGGTGATGATCTGGTTTTCCGCGGGATATGCATCGATTATCTGTTTTTCGGGGTTCACGACGAGGAAGTATTTCACCGAGGTATAGGTGGTGTAGATGTCAGCAAAAATCTGATCCACCAGGGTTTCATTGGTCGGATCTTCTGCGATGATGTCTGCTGCTTTCCGGAGGGCCTGGCTGCCGTTCACGAGGTAGGCTCCGACAATGTTCGTCAGATTTTCTGCTGCGGCAAGCTGGTCTGCATATTTTTCTTCCAGTGAGGGTTCCTGCTCCGGCTGGCTGATGCATCCCGCCGAGGATACGGTGAGGATCAGCAGTGCTGCAAGAAGCAGTACAACCCCGCACCCCCTTCCGATGTTCCCCGCATCGATTTTTGACATTATTCCATTCCCTGTTTTTTTAGAAATACTTTTATTTTATTCGAAGTTGTCCGTTCTTCGAAAAAATATTTTAATTCTGATATTGTATTGTATATTCACCGTGGACTTATTAACCTTCCCCGGGTAGGTGCAAAAAGATCTCATTGTGAGGTGTCGTACCTAATGATACGACACTGTTTTCAGCATCATTTCTGCAAAATTGCAGGATGTGTACTCTGTTCCGGAGAATTCTTTAGGGAAGGAGCAAGAATACATCTCCCTGAATGATCAGCAGGAGGAGAAGCAGCAGTGCCGAAAAAAGAATCGTTGTCTCTCTGAGTGTTCTGATGATGCAGTGTCCGCCTTTTTCCAGTGTTTGTTCGGGCGAGCCGATCGTGTAGACGCCCGGTTTGTCAAACATCACGCCGCATCCCCCGGCAATCAGACTCATGGGAATACCGCCGTTGAATCCCGGGCGTTTTTTCCCGTCTGCCCGGAAGACTGCAACTGCCCTTCCCGCCCGGCCGCGGCAGGCAAAGAGAATCAGCAGCAGACCGCCGGTGATCCGCGCAGGGATCCAGGCAAGGACATCATCCATCCGTGCGGCAAACCAGCCGATGCGGATACGATCGTCTTTGTAGCCGAGCATCGCATCCATCGTATTCGCCGCACGGAATAGTGCTGCCCCGGCAATTCCCATCCCGAACAGCAGTTCAAAGACGGCAAACCAGAAGATCGGCGCAACGATACTGTCCACCAGATTTTCCGATGCCGATTCGTATGCTGCGGATCGTACCTGTTCGAAGGATAATTTGCCTGCATCGCGACTGACCAGCATCTGAACTGCTGCCCGTCCTTCGGATTCGCCCCGCGCAAGTGCCGCTTCAACGTCTGTGACATGTTCTTCCAGAGACCGCGATGCAAAGCAGAACGACAGTACCACTACTGCAAGCGGAATCTGAATGAACCAGTACCGGGTTGGGATCAGGCAGATCAGAAGAAACGGCAGAGTGAAGACCGCGACGGTCAGCAGCCATCCGGCAATGCCGGTGAGGCGTTCCAGCCGTTTTGGATAATAGTTGGTTTTTCCCCACCATCCGATCACAGTTCCAAGAAGCGCTACCGGATGCCAGCGGGAACGGGGATCGCCGATCAGCCGGTCAAGGACAAGTGCGAAAAAAAGGATTACTGCGCCGAATGCCATGCAATGATGACTCCGGCAAGCATAATGAGGTAGACGACGATCGTCATGGCAAGTCCGTCAATATTCAGGGAGAAGAACTGCCACAGCACAATAATGATCGCAGCGATGATCGGCATAATTAGCATCATCACCGCCTTTCCGGCACCCGCGTTCAGGGATGAGGATCTCCTCTTCGGCTCGGCAACCGGTTCTTCCGGGAAGATGACCGGTTCGGGTGACGGGGCGACCGGGCAGGATTTCAGCACATTGATCGTAAACGCCTCACGGCGCATGCCGTACCCGGTGATGACCTGCATGTCGAAACTTCCTGTTCCCGCATCCTCCTTCATCTTGATCTCAAGTTCCGACTCGCCTTCCACATAGATGTTTTCGTAGGTGAAATCCGTGTAGGCGGACGCCTCGCAGCGCAGGGTTGCGTGGGTCGGGGACCCGTGGTTCACAAACCGGATGTGCAGCGCGGTTCCCGCGCTCACATCCACGGCGTCGGTGGATAGTTCCAGGGAGTTAATCCCCAGACGGTTCAGCTGAATTTCAACAATGGCCATAGTAGAGCACCTCAGTCTCCCTGATCCGGAAGAAGGTTTGCAATGCCGGAGGAGATGGGGTACACCCGTTTGCAGGATGTGCAGGTCAGCAGTCCTTCGACAATATCTGTATCATTACCCTCCATCTCTGTAAGCATAAAGTTTCCCTTGCAGACAGGGCAGCAGATACTATCGAGGACCCAGCGTTTCATGTTTTACAGCTCGGATCTGATATCAATGATCTGCGACTGTTCCGGACCGGTTGAGATGATGCCGACCGGGCATCCGGTGTCGGACTCGATCTGTTCGAGGAACTCCCGGACCTTCGGCGTGAGTTTGCCGTACTCCTTGACGCCGAAGACATCCTTGTCGATGTGGTCAACACCCGTGATGGCGATTGCCGTGCAGCCGTTGATCATTGCCGAGTAGCGTGCCATTTTGCCATCCCAGGTTCCGATTCTCCGTTCGCGGTGTGTGACGGTGCCGAACTCCTGAATGCCCATTGAAATGGACTGGTCGTGGGTAAGTTCGGTCGGGAACGGGCCTTCGCCGACCCGGGTCGGGAATGCCTTGAAGACTACAACCACGTCATCGATCTTGGTCGGGCCGACACCGACGTCTGCTGCCATCTGTGAGGCGGACGTGTCTTTGCTGGTTACAAACGGATAGTTTCCGTAGTAGAGGGAGATACCGAATCCCTGTGTTCCCTCAATTACCACCGACTCGCCTGCATCAATTGCATCGTTCACGTTCTGGGCCACATCGATAATATAGGGGGCAAGTTCGGGGACATCCTTTGCGAGGCGTGCCGTCCGCATTACGCGGTCGGAGTTTGCCGGACCGCAGCCGGAGCCGGTAGAACCGACCGTTTTGGAAAGGTGATCGTCGTGTTTGTCCTTGTAGATGTGTTCCTCTTCGATGATTCCGCAGCGGCTGTCAACGAAGGTGCGGTCTCTGCATCCAAGCACTTCCAGCTCGTGGGCAAAGACCCGCGGGTCAACCAGAACACCGCTGCCGATCATGAGTTTTGCATGGGGGTAAATGAATCCGGACGGTACCATCCGCACACCGTATTTTTTCTCTCCCACTTCCACGGTGTGGCCGGCGTTCGGCCCGACACCGCCGCGTGCAATAATTGTTGCTTTATCCTGCTGGGCAATGTGGGCGACGATTTTTCCTTTTCCCTCGTCACCAAAAAAACCGCCGACAATGATCGTGCTTGGCATACTGTATCAATATCTATGGGCGGCGGAATCACATAAGGTCTTGGTTTTCATGGCTGTCGTTCCGGGACTTCCGGAACCCCCCGGTACCGGTCATCCGTCTCCGATCCGTTCTGCTCTCCTCACGGATTTTCGCGGGGACTTCCGGATGTTTCCGTCGTCGGTTTTCCTTTGATCTCGGTAAGAATGCTTCGGAATCCCTCGCACGGCCCTATAATCAGGTGGTCCAGCAGTTCAATCCCCAGAATAGTTCCTGCATCCAGAATATTTTTTGTCATGAGAATGTCCCGTGCGCTCGGGGTGAGGTTCCCCGATGGGTGATTGTGAATGAGTATGATCGCCGCCGCACGATCCGTTACTGCGTCTGCGAACACTTCGCGGGGGTGGATCTGGCTCTGGTTGACCAGTCCCCGGGTGATCAGCCGGATGTTCAGGATCTCATGCGCTCCGGAAAGTGTTGCTGCAACCACATTTTCCTGCTGATCGTAGCGGTACTGGCTGATAAATGGCAGAATGTCTTCGGCGCACTGAACTTTTGCGTTCTTTCTGTCCGGCGGCGGAAACCTGCGGGCAAGTTCAAGGGCTGCAAGAATCTGGCAGGCCTTTGCCGGTCCCATCCCGTCAACCGCGGCAACGTCCTGTATGGACGTTGCATAGGTGTGCTTCATCAGAATGTCCGCCACGGTTCTGCCGATCTTGAGTGCGTCATTTTTTACCGTTCCGCGGCCGATGATCGCTGCGATGAGTTCTGCGAGGGTCAGACTTTGCGGTCCGTTTGCGATCAGTTTCTCCCGTGGCCGATCGATCTCCGCTGTGTTTTTCAGACTCATGCTGCTCTGATGAGTTATCAGCAAAGAAATTATATTAATGTGTCGCAGATATTCACTGGATTTTTTCAAAAAGTTCTGGTATTTTTTTCCAGGACAGGTACTCATCCCAAACCTTTATTCCCCAACTTCTGCAAATAATAGTACATGGACACTAAGACATGCATTGCAGATGCTTTTGCCGGTGAGTCACAGGCAAACCGTAAGTACAAATCCTTCTCCGAAGCAGCAGCCGACGAGGGATACGAACATGTTGCAAAGCTTTTCCGTGCAACCTCCGCAGCCGAGGAAATTCATGCACGCCGTCTTCTCCGTGTCGGCGGCTATATCGGTACAACCGTTGCAAACCTTGAAGCCGGTATGGCAGGCGAACTGCACGAAACCAACGAGATGTACCCCTCCTTCATTAAAGTTGCCGAGGCAGAAGGCCGTCAGGACGCACTCATCACCTTCGAACACGCAATGAAGGCGGAAGCAGTTCACGCCGACCTCTACAAGCAGGCACTTGAGGCAGTCAAGGCAGGCCGCGACTTTGAGGTCAAGACCGTGTACCTCTGCCCGGTCTGCGGCAACATTGAGATCAACAAGACCTCCGACCGCTGCCCGATCTGCGGCATCCCCGGCGCATCCTTCAAGATCGTCGAGTAAACCGTTCTCACCCCCCATTTCCAACTTTTTTGTAGCAATCCACGCGGGCTTTATCATTCTTCAGGGCTGATTACTACCCAATGAATTTCAGTGCCTTTGCACGGGACAATCTCAGCCTGATCCTTATTGCCGCCGTCGCTCTGCTGACGCTTTTTCTTGCACGCGACTATCTGTTCATCGCCATTTTTGCCCTCTCCATTGCGGTTGTCTGCATGCCGCTGCACCGCAGACTGATTCGGACAATGCCTGTATGGATATCTGCCGGTACGATTACCACCCTCATTACCGGCGCAGTAGTCGGTATCGGTGTTGCAGTGGTGGTTGTTCTGCTTTCCGACATTGAGTATCTGCTTTCGATTCTTCGGGTAATGGCTGATACCCTGTTCCGGATTCTCGGAACCGCGGGCGGGGACGCCGCCGGAAACGTTGCCGGAGCCCTTGGATCGATGATCACCGCCGCGTTTCCCAAATTTGTTATCACCTTCGCCGAACTCGTCCCGGCACTCATCATCGACATCATCCTCTTCTATGCGCTCCTCTACAGCTTCATCGCGCTCGGCGATCGTATCTGGGGCGACATCTGGTCTGTTCTTCCGGAAAATGCAAAGGAAAATGTCGGCCTGATGGCGTCCAAGACCAAGGACATTCTCTACTCCCTCTATATTGTGCATGTGATCATCTCGATTCTCACCTTCTTTTTGGCCTACGGCTTTTTCCTGCTGCTCGGGTATGGTCATGAGATGTTTTATGCAATGCTGTGTGCGGTGTTTGCCCTGATTCCGTTCCTCGGCCCGGTAATGATTCTGATCTTTGTCGGACTCTACTCCCTGTGTATCGGTGACTGGCGGGGAGTCTTCCTTATCTGCACGGTCGGCTACTTCCTCCTCTGTGTAGTGACGGATATCATTCTCCGGCCGAAACTTACCGGAAAACGGGTACAGATTCGTCCGATGCTGATGTTTATCGGATTTTTCGGCGGTGCAATGATCATGGGGCTGCTTGGTTTTGTTCTCGGTCCGGTTCTGCTGGTTTTGGGAATCACCGGCTATGAAATCTTCTTCAAAGAGATGCGGCGGATGAAAACTCCCGAACCCGCCGATGCAGAATAACCGGAACGGGTCATGCCTCTATCCCACCCTTTTAATTTTCCCGCGCCAAAAATTGGAGTATGACTGTTCCTGATATTACCGTGTACTCCACCAAACAGTGTCCGCACTGTAATAATCTGAAGGCATGGCTTGCACAGAAGAATATTTCCTATCACGCGATCGATGTCGGCGAGGATGCAGACGCCGCCCGCGAGATGATCGATCTCACCGGCCAGCGTGGCGTGCCGGTTATCATTATCGACGGCGACGTGATCGTGGGATTCGATCGTCCGAGAATCGAGGCGCGGCTCCGCATCGACAGCGGCAAAGCGATCTCCGCGGATCATGAACTGATCGTTATCGGTTCGGGTGCCGCCGGACTTGCGGCGGCGATGTATGCCGGCCGCAAAGGTCTTGAGACGCTGGTTATCGGCGGTGCCCGCGGCGGCATGGCCACACGAAGTGCTGAGATTGAAAACTATCCGGGATTTTACCGGATCTCAGGCGAGTCTCTGATGCGTCTGTTTGCGGATCAGGCGGAAGGGGCAGGTGCTGTTATCCTTGACGATGTGGTGACGGGTTTTTCTGTGCGAAACGGTCTGTTCTTTGTTGAGACACTGTCCGGTCGGGAGTTCACTGCCCGGGCCGTGATTGCCGCGTCCGGCCGAACGCCGAAACTCAGCGGAGTTCCAGGCGAGGCGGAGCTGTTCGGGAAGGGGGTCTCCGTCTGTACAACCTGTGACGGTCCGTTTTTCAAAGGGAAACGGGTTGCGGTGTACGGCGGCGGCAACACCGCCGCAGATATGGCGCTTGAGATGAGCGGCATTGCATCGGTTGTGTATCTGATCTCCCGCAGTCCCCTGAGAGCGGATGCGGTCACTATTGACCGCCTTAAGGAGAGGAGGAACGTGGTAATCGAGACTGGGGTTGTGATCACCGGTCTTCACGGCGACGGAGCATTATCTGCCATCGATACCGCGCCCCGATCTGATCCGGCAAACACGAGCAGTCTTGCGATCGACGGGCTGTTTCTCGGTCTTGGTCTTACTCCGAACACTGCGGTGTTTGCGGGTGCCGTCGGCATGAACACCTTTGGCGAAATTCTTGTTGACGAGAACTGCAGAACGGATGTTCCGGGATTGTTTGCCGCAGGGGATGCGACCTCTGTTGAGAGTAAACAGCTTGGTATTGCCGTGGGGGACGGGATCAAAGCTTCGCTTGCTGCATATTCGTATCTGAGAAAATGATCCCGTTGCCCGGTGACATGTTCTTATACGGTATCCGCACATATGAATACAAAACGAGGTTCGTTCACCATGCCCCCACGTCGCACCCGGTTTAATCAGGATCAGTATGCACTGCTTCGCCGCGGCTCCGAGTCAATGGACTTTACGGAGTGGAACCGCTGGTATGCGGAATATCTCGCGGACAATCTCTTTCTCCGCAGTACGGACTCCTATGGTGCGCATCTTGCGGGCGCGGACCTTGCCTACTGGTATCTGGAGGGTGCGGACCTCCGGTTTGCCCAGCTGCAGGGAGCGGATCTCTCTTACTCGTATCTGAAGCATGCGAATCTGGCGAATGCAAATCTTGCCGGTACCAATCTCTGGCGGGCGTTTTTTGCGGGCGCGGAACTTTCGGGGGCTAATCCGGATGCGGCGGTGTATGATCCGGCAGGCAGGATCAAGTTTGATCCGCTTCACGCGTCCCGGCTTCGGGAAGCGGCGGAGTCGGGGAACATCGGGGCATGGAATGAGTGGTATAAGAGGGAGCTTTCCAAAGCGGATGGTGATGTGCGGCTGTACGGGGCGTACCTTGAGGAGGCTTCCCTGCGTAATCTGGATCTGTCGGGCGCTGTCCTCTGCTACGCGCATCTGGAAGGTGCGGATCTCCGGCATGTGAATCTTTCCGGTGCGAATCTTTCGCATGTGCATCTGGAAGGTGCGGATCTCTGGCAGGCGGACCTTACGGGTGCGGACCTCCGGTATGCCGAGCTTGGCGGCGCAAATCTTGCGGGCGCGAAGAAGGAGAAGGCACTGTTTTAATCGGGGACGGCGTCTGTGATCGGTGTCACGCCGGTCTTTCTGTTTAGCCCGTAGTGATAGAGAATGGTATCTTTTCCCGGACCATGCCAGACAAGATACACATCTGAGAGTGTTTGTTCACTTTCAAGATACTCTCCGCTTTTCCATGCAGTCCAGTCTTTTTTCCCGTTTACGAGTGTCCGGTGGGTTATATCATTATCCAGATTATAGATGGTGACTGAATCTCGGTACAGGGTATCGCCTCCGGCATGATAGAGATGTTTTCCTTCCGCCGATGTCTGAATCCTTACATCCGGCACATCCGATTCCATTGCATTCATCTGCTGAAACATGACGATTCCGACTGCCGCACAGCAGCCGGCAACCATGAGAAGCAGAAAAACCGAAGCCACCACGGGAGTGAGTGCATCGTTACGCGTAGATAATTTCTGCCGGTCCTGTAGCATAGACTGCCTCGCGGAGGATTATTTCGGAGAGTGTTGTGTTCGTTTTCGTTTCAAGCCGGAGGGTAAGAGGATCGGTTTGATCAATGGTAAAGGTTGATCCAGTTGCAATCCGTTCCTTTGTTTCAAAGAACACGTCCTCCCATAGTTTTCGTTGTTCAGCGTCAGGACTCTGGAACTGTATTGTTGCATTGTCCTTCCAGTACAGCGTTCGTGCCGCGGACCCCTGAAGCATCATCGTTACCGGCAGATGGCCGTTGCCGCTGATCTCCGAGTTCCCTGTAAATGAAATGCTGCCTATCTCTATTCGTGCGGCGGTCGGTGCAACCGGCGATATCTGCATCAGTGCGGGAGTTGTCCACGCAGGGTTCCTGCCGGCAGTTTTGAGATGAATCCCTCCGGATTCGTACGTCACCACCGATCGCTTTCCGGAAAAACCGGCGGCTTCTGCGGACACTCTTCCAATCCGGAGGGTTGTGGTGTTGCCGAAGTCATCGTCGGTCACGATGCTGAGTTTTCCTCCGGTGTCGGTGACGACGCGGAAGGTGAGTCCCTGCGTCTTTGGCAGAATGAACCCGACAGCCGCATCATAGTTCTCCTGTACCCGGAGCGTGTCGGCTGCAAGTTTGTACTGGAGGAATGATCGCTGCAGTTCCCGGAATGTGTGTTCATCCTGTTCTTTCATCAGTTCAGGAAGTCCGACCGCTGCCCAGATACCTAAGGTTGCTGCGGCAATCACCAGCAGCAGTACAAACCCGATCACGATCGAGGATGCGGCATCCGGTTCCTGTATCCCCCGGAAGGATAATCTCATCGTGTTATTACGGGTATTATTTTTTCTGATATTATTTCAATTTATTAATCCAAAATTAGGTTTTCCCTGAAAATACCTTTAATGAACAAAATACCGCAGAATTTTCTCCGGAATTGTCTTGTCAGGACATTGTATCATCGTCCGGATTGCAAATCCGAAAAACAGTCAGGGAATCACCACTTTTCCCGGGAAGATAACTCGGAGAGATATTGAATCCTTCCGGGGAAGGATTCAATATTTCAGAAAAGAGGGGGTCAATGTCTGAAGGTGATCAGACATCCTGCTGCAATCAGTACTCCGGCAAAGACCGGTACAATACCTGCCGCAGCTTTTGTCGGTGCAACAGGCGCTGCCGGTACAGGATTCAGCACGGCGGTCTGGGTGACAACATCTCCCGCTGCGACCGTGAGTGTCGTCTGCCACGCCATATAGCCGTCACGGCTTACGAGTACGCTGTAACTTCCCGGCACCAGTTCCGGGATTGTCAGCGGCGTGTAACCGCGTAACTCATTGTTCAGCGAGACCGTTGCCCCGGACGGTGTTGAATCAAGCGTAATTGCCGCAGTCGTTGTCGATCCTGTTACGGTCGGCGTAGGTGTTGCGGTCGCAAGGGGAATCAGCCGGACATTCGTCAGGTACGTTGCATAGCCCGACGGCGTGTTGTAGTCCGTTACCGTGTAGGGTTTGTAGCCGTCCATCTCCAGCCGTATTGTATGGAGACCGGAGGAAAGATCCGCAATCTGGAGTCCGCCATAGTGGGTCGTTCCGTAATAGACATCATCCACATACACCGAAGCACCTTCGGGCGTACTGTCCACCACGAGACCTGCAAGTGTCTCGGATTTTTGCAGATTTGCCGACATCGGGACAGTATTCGCACTCGGCCCGCCCGGAACGTACACATTTTCTGCCACATACTCATGATATCCCGCCTTCACCACGCGGACGGTGTGGGATCCTTCGGGAATATTCACAAACGCATTGTTCGTCTGGCCGACATAGACCCCGCTTACATATACATCAGCAGGCTGCGGCGAAGATATTACGGAAACAGCACCGGTCTGTCCTGCGGCAGCGGAAGCCGGAAGACAGACCAGCAGAATCAGCAGCAGACACATACCTGCGGTCAATGACAATTTCATAGCAGACTATACTGCGTATATGCGCATATATCTTCTGCTGATGGCAACATCGTGCGGAAAGAAAATGCTCTTTATCTTTGATGTCCCAATTTATACTATCACTAAAAACTGGTGAACATATGGAATTCAACGGTGTTATTCTCGAAGACACATATGCAGAAGGCTTCCCGGTGTGGGTTGCCCGTGTCGTAATTACTGCAGTAACGAAGGAATGGGCCTACAAGGCAGCAACCGAAGCAACCGGATTTGCAACCTCCACGATCGGATGCCCGTGTGAAGCAGGCATCGAGCGGTTTATGCCGCCGGCAGAGACCCCTGACAACCGCCCCGGATTTTCTATTCTGATCTGCTGCGGCAAGAAAGCACTCAAGGAACAGGTTCTTGAGCGTGTATCCGAGTGTGTTCTGACCGCTCCGACCACGGCTGTCTTTAACGGCAAGGCGGGTTCGGAAGAGATCATCCCTATCAAGCTCCACTTCTTCGGCGACGGCTATGAGTCCAAGGTCGAGGTCGGCGGCATTCAGTGCTGGTCCATCCCGATTATGGGCGGCGACTTCATTGTGGAAGAGGAGATCGGTGCAGTCAAGGGTGTCGCAGGCGGCAACTTCCTGATCATGGGCGACTCCCAGATGTCCGCACTTGTTGCAGCAGAAGCAGCAGTCGATGCAATCAAGGGTGTCCCGGGCACGATCACTCCGTTCCCCGGAGGCGTTGTTTCGTCCGGTTCCAAGGTAGGTTCCAAGAAGTATAAGTTCATGGGCGCATCCACCAACGAGAAGTTCTGCCCGACCATCCGCGAGAAGGTTGAAGACACCGAGATTCCGGAGAATGTCAAGGCAGTGTACGAGATCGTTATTGACGGTGTCGATGAGGCAAGCGTGAAGGCAGCCATGAAGGCAGGCGTTCAGGCAGCATGCAGAGTTCCGGGTGTCGTGAAGATCACCGCAGGAAACTACGGCGGCAACCTCGGCCCGTTCAAGTTCTTCCTCAAGGACTGCATCTAAATATTTTTCCCTTTTTTTGGCGTGTGTTATCCGCAAAACCAATGTTTATCCCTTCCGAGCACTGACGTGTACATCACGTATGACCGATGAAGTGCTTCTCCTGCTGGGATGCCCGCAAATACCGGTCCAGTCTCCTCTTGTTCTTTACGTGGCTGATTTACTGAAGGATCTCGGCAAAATTCCGGTGGTCGCGGCGAACCCCTCGGCCAGGCAGCTGATTGTTGCAAGTGATCCGAAGAAGCATTACGTGGCGGAGTACCGGGATGTGGATCGGACGATTGCGGATCTTGCTGATGGTAAGGTGAGGTATCCGCTGATTATCTCTTTTATTCACAATGATGCGGGTCTGACCTATACGGCAACAGCCGCTGCTCTTGCGCCGGAGTCGCTTCTGGTTACCGTTCTTTTCGGGGAGCATGCATATGATCTTGCCGGGGAGATTGCGTTTCCGGCAGAGAAAATTGTGGCGCCGGTGACGCATAATACCCGGCCGCTGCTTGCAAAAATCGATGAGGTGATGGAATGGGCTGTCTTGAAAATATGAATTATGAGATTCTCGCCAGGAACTGCAGTTTCAAGGAGGCGAGAGAGATTATCCGGGAGAACAGTACGGAGAAGTATGAGGTGCCGCCGGGATTCAAACTGCTGGAAAAACCTCTGCTCGGTATCCCGCCGGTTCTTGTCGGGGTGAAGGAGGAGAAACTGGTGTACGGATACACGAAACCCTGCCATGGAACGTTTGTTGTGGTTGTCGAGGATCCGGAGGGCGTGGACCACGTGAGAAAGAACGGCAAGCCGGTCTGGTAGTTTTTCATGGTGGCGTCTCTGATTCCCGCTTTTTTTATCGCAGTCGGTCTTGCGATGGATGCGTTTTCCGTTTCTCTTGCGGGCGGTGCGGTGCTGAAGAACCATATTCTCAGGACAGCGCTTGCTGCAGGTCTTCTGTTCGGGTTCTTTCAGTTTGCGATGCCGCTGATCGGCTACGTGATCGGAGTGCCGATCACCGATCTCATCACGCCGTACGGGTACTGGATCGTCTTTTTCCTGTTCCTGTTTGTCGGGGGGAAGATGATCTATGATGCCGTTTTCGGGGATGAGGAGTGCGGGATCGATCTGACCGGCTGGAAGGTTCTTCTGATCCTTGCGGTCGCAACAAGTATTGATGCGCTTGCGGTTGGTGTGAGTTATGCCCTGCTGGGTGAGGAGATTCTTCTTCCTTCGATCATCATCGGTGTGGTGGCGTTTGTGTTTTCGGCGGTTGGTGTTTTTGCCGGGAGTAAGCTCGGCTGCGTGTTCGGTACTAAGATGGAGATCATCGGCGGGGTTATCCTCATTCTGATCGGCTGCAAGTTTCTGCTGGAATATATTTTGTGAAGCGGGTGCGCAGAGATTTTGTTGTGTACGGTTGGGTGATGGATGGGAACGACGAAAAACACCGCCACTCAACAGCTTCGCTTCACCAGAAAAAAATTAAAAATTTCACCGCCGCAGATACAGCAGCACGGCACCCGCTGCGGCAAGAACTCCCGCAAACGCGAAGGGGGATGACTGCTGCGGCGCGGTTGGAACGGTCGGGGAAGCAGTCGCCTCCGTAGGCGGCGGTGTCACCACCTCAACCGTTGCGGTCGGTGTCGGCGTCCAGACCTCCGCCGGCAGCCGGGTCACGTTCTCGGCAAAGCCTACGGCGTAGTAAGAAAATCCCGGAGACTTTGCGGCATACCAGTCCATACCCGCCTGCTGACCGGACCCTTCCCAGACATAGGACGTCTCCAGTTTTTCCCACGCATCCGTATAACGGAGAAGTTCAATATCATAGCGCGGATCAAATCCCGCATCGGTCACCACCCCGACCGGCACACCAAAGAGGAAATCGACCTGTTCAACTGCCTCATCCGGAATATGCTCGACCTTCATGTCGTAGAGTGCGGTGTAGGGCTGGGACGGGGTCGGAACCGGATTTGCGGAACTCTGCGGCACGAGCACGATTCTTGCATTCTGCGGAATCACTGTACCGTTCGTAGTCACCGAGATTACCCGGATGTAGGGGGCATCATAGGGATTGCCGAAACTGAAGAGCCCTTTTGTCTTTCCCTCCTGCAAAACCGGGTACGCATCAGAGAAGATCAGCGTATAGCGGTTCGGATACTTTGCATAGATGGAATCTTCGTAGGAGTCGCCGCCCACGTCACCGACGTTGAGGTGCAGGGTAATGGTTTTCGGCGCGCCGTTGGTGTAATAGACCGCCGGTACGTTATAGGTAACAGAGTACAGACCCTGCACACTCCCGAAGTTCAGCTGGACGATCTCTTTCCAGGAAGGTTTCATCGGGTAGAGATTCGGCACGGTCACATCCCAGGTACCGCCCGGGTACTGGGTTGCCCCTATCCAGACGGTACTGCCGTATGGGATGATAACGGTCGATCCGCCCGCATAGCTTTCCGCGGGGGATGAATCGGCATACCCGTCAAAGGAGACGGTCAGCGTATCATCATACGGAACAGCCGCTGCCGGTACTGCAAGCAGCAGGACTGCCAGCACGAGGAGAAGGTATCGGTGATGCATAGTAGTCCATGGGCGACGGAATTATATTAACTTCCTGATAGGTTCAATAACCCGCTCAGCCGGTCAAGGGAATCCTGCATACGGGTGAATGCACCGTCCCAGTCAATGTTGCTGATGGTGGTGTTTTTGTCCCGGTTGGTTAAGGGCATGTTGAAGACCTCGTCCATGAAAGAGGTAAGATTCGAGCCCGCATCATTCGCATCCGGCGTGATGAGGCCGGAGCTGTTGACAAAGGACATGTTCAGCCCCCCGCCTTCATCCAGAATGCCGGAACTGATGGTGTCGGCCTCGGCCCGGGTGACACCGTTTTTGGAAAAGACCATTCCGAAGAGTTCCAGCTTCACATTGAACTTCTCGTCCAGAGAACTGTTGGAGAGCATATTTTCGTACACCGGTGTTATGGTAATTTTGCCGATGCTCTGGTTGCCGAGCATGATATCGGTGGTCTGATCCCCGATACATCCCGCGGAAAGTACGGCGAGGACGAGGACTGCAAGAACACCTGCGGCAACCGGAATTTTCATACAGATGTGTTTGTGTCTCTGGGGAATAAACATTTGGCGAACGGCTGCCGGAAAAAAATTTCAAAAAAATATTTTTTATTTGGCCATGATGTCCATCACAATCTTACCGTAGGCAGGTCTTGTGATGAGGACACCAATCAGGATACCCAGGATGCTGATGATGGCAAAGCCCTTCAGAGTCGAGAGGTCCATTACAATCAGCGGGAACATGGCGATGACCACCGTTGCTGCTGACGTCATGATGATGGCGAGAGCCCGCGTGAGACGCTTCAGGTACAGCGTCGGCGACGGAACCTTTCCTTCATGCACCACCTCGTCGGTGATGATCACCAGCTGATCAATACCGGTTCCAAGCACCGCAATCAGTGCGGCGATTGCAGCGATGTCGAGCTGCTGGATGAAGACTGCGATACCGAGCAGAATGATAATTTCTGCCATGTTGGTTGCAATCATCGGCAGCACAATCTCGGCAACCCGGTACCGGAGATAGACCATGATGGCCACTGCGGCAAGAGCTGCAAGTCCTGCAATCAGACAGACGATCTTGAAGTAGTCGCCAAGCGCTGCGGAGGTTGAACCGGATCCGGCAATCTCCACCTGTACCGGCAGTGCACCGGCACGCAGGTGAATCTCAAGCTCCTGCGCCTGCTGGTGTCCTTCCTCGCCCGAACCGGTTCCGGCATACAGACTATTGACCGTGTGGGTTGCAATCTGTATTGCAAGATCATTGGAGAGCGGGGCGCTGTACACTTCGGCACCGTCCAGGTACATGTTCAGGTTGTGTGCCTGCGGGTTGGTGGTTGCGCCGTACTGGATACAGGCCTGCTGCAGTGCTTTTGCACCGTCGTTGTTCAGGTTGAATCCGACACCCCAGTTGTTGGAGCCTGCCGGGTTCTGCGTCGGGTTCTGGACGGATGCAACCGAGTCTCCGTAGAGCACGTGGGCCGTTTCGTTGCCGGTCGTTACAATCCGGATCTCAAAGAGACCCTGCTTTCCGACGATCTCCTGAGCGGTCTGCATGTCAACGCCGGCCATTTCGACACGGACGTACTGCGCAACACCGTTGGCGTTGGTTAAGGTGTTGACTTTGACATCGTTCGTACCCAGGCTGTTGACTTTGGACTCCAGAATCCGTTTCACGGTCTCGGCAGTGGTCGTGCCCACACCGTTTTCGTAACTGATGAAGGTTGCACCTGCTGCGGCGGTTGCGGCGCGGAGTTCCTCTTCGGTTGCTTTTTTCTGGACTTCGAGATGGTACAGATCGATTGGAACAACGGTACAGTCAAGGGCTTCTCCCATTTTGGCTGCAACATCGTTTACGTCTGCTCCGGCACCGATGGTGACAACTTCTGCCTGGAACTCAAGCTGAATCCAGGATCCTCCGTCGAGGTCAAGGCCGAACTGGAGATTGGTCATGGCATCGCCGCGGTCGCCCATCGGTACAAAGATTGCGGCAAGTGCGATGATTACGAGAACGATGACCAGCAGGACACGGAGGTCTTTGATTGTGGCAAGCCATCCGGATGTTTTCTTTTCGCTCATGATTTTGCCCCCTTAATCTTTGGTTTATTGTTTGCGGGCTGTTTCTTTCCCTCCTCTTTTTCCATGTAGAGACGGAGGACACCAGCGTTAAACGCCCAGGTGAAGATCATATCACAGATAAGGCCGATGACGAGCACGGCGGCGATGTTGTAGAGGGTCGGGACCTGACCGATGAGGGCAACAATCAGCATGGCGACGATTGCGGCGAGCGTTGTCGTGGTCATGATGAATCCGGTATGGAATGCGCCGGCCATTTTGTCGACAAGTTTTCCCTGACGTTTGAGTACTTTACTGGTCAGGAGGATGTTGCTGTCGACCGAGTATCCGATGAGCATGAGAAGTGCTGCGGTTGTCGCAAGCGACAGTTCGATGCCGAGGACATTCATGACGCCTGCGGTGATGGTGATGTCGGCGACTCCCGCAAAAACGACGGTGGCTGCCGGGATGAGTTTGCGGAATGCAATGAAGACGACGATTGCCATGCCGATAAAGGCGAAGAGGAGGGCAACCATTGCCTGGGACTGGAGCGTTGCACCGAAGTTGGCGCCGATCTGGTCGATGCTTGCGTCAGGGTACTTGGCGAGTGTTTTTTCGTTGAACTCCATCATTTCTTCGTTGGACATCGGGCCGAATTTGATGTAGTATCCGGCACTGCCGACTCCTTCGTCGATGGAGGTCAGGGGGTATCCTGCGTAGAATGCAGTAATCTGGTCTTTGGTATCGGTGGTGTGAATTGTGACCGCGGTACCTCCGGCAAAGTCAATGCCGGGGGTGACGGGCATGCCGGTGTTTGCGAAGGTGAACACGACAATGGCCGCGGCAACAAGGAAGATCAGAAACGGGATGAGCATCATCCGTTTCGGATCGTATTTGTTGATATCGTACCGGGGAAGTTCCATGGTTTATTTATATTGATTTTCAAAGGATATAATAAGTCATGCCTGTCCGGCGGGAGGGCTGAAAAATAGAGGGTTATTCTTGGTGTTTGCTGCCGGATGCGCCTTTCTGGGCCCGCATGTCGGCGGCGGTTACGTTGGGGTGGTGGTATCTGGGCCGTTCGTCGGTTTTGCCGCCGCAGGAGATGGCTTCTACGGGGCAGTACTGGAGGCAGGCAAGACAGCCTTCGCAGTGGTCAAGCCATTCTTTTTTGCCTTTGGGAAGTATCCGGATGTTGTTGACGGGGCAGATATCGACGCAGAGCATGCAGCCGTTGCAGTTTGAGCTGACGACGAATTTTTTGCCGAATGCGGGGATTTTTTTCATGAACGGTTTGTACATGACGAGCCGCAGCAGTTTTCCGGTTGGGGTGAGGTCGATATGCCGCGGGCGCCGTTCGCGAACTGCTTCGGTGAGGACGGCGACTTTTCTGAGTGCGTCTTCGCGGATGGTTTTCTGTTCGGGTTTGGCGGGCGGTGCGGAGAGGGGGATGTAGTTGTCCGGCATGCGGATCCACCATGCGGCGTTGAGGTCGTGACCGCTCTGTTTAGTGAGGGCGGATATCTGGCCGGTGGGGGAGCCGTATGTTCCTCCTTCGGTGACGACGGAGAAGACGTAGCCGGCGTCCGAGAGGTCGAGGATGTCAAAGAATCTGACAACGATGCCCGGCAGGCCCATGGCGTAGAGGGGGGAGATGATGCCGATGTTGGCGTCTGTTTCTGCCCGGATTTTTTCTCCGTCGAGGAGCAGCATGGGGATGGGGACGAGTTCGGTTTCCGGCAGCCGGTCGGCTATGGCGCGGGCAACGGCGAGGCTGTTGCCTGTTCCGGTGAAGTAGTAGAGTATTGTTTTCATGGCGGTGATCGGCCGGTCTTTTGGTATTGTATAGAGTCCGGCGTTCCTCCTGTTGGATATATTTGTCGGGCGCGTGGTTATAGATTGTGCTGGGGGAAAAAGTTAAGATGATTTTGTTGCTCGAATTACTCCATGGCGGAGATATGGATATTTATTGTCCAGAGACAATGTCGTGTAACCTGGTGTTTTGGAGGTGATAAAACCATGATTGCAGAGCAGTGCCCCCAGCACATCTTCATCATCTGCTTTATGATAGATGCAGGTTACTACTTTTTTGAGATCATCTGACGAGAGTATTTTTTTTGAGCCAAGAAGCACTTGTTTTTCGTATCCCTCCACATCAAGTTTGAGGAAGTTCGGATATTCTTTGTCTGCGAAGTAATCGTCCAACGTGATGTTTACTTCGTCTGTTATATCTGAGAGATACTTCTGGACGATGACTACTTTATCTTTCCATGGAGCAAATGTTGCTTTGAGCGGTTCCATCCATTGTTCTTCTGGTTCGAAGAGATAGAGCTTTTTACATTTCTCTACTATTGAGAGGGAAAAATTTCCTTCAGCAACACCACAATCCACAACAATGCTATTTTCATCAACAACAAAGTCCTCTGACAGGTAACAGTGAGGGGAGAGGAGATGCTGTTCTATTTCCTGAAGGCCAAAGTAATTGATTCGTATCTTTTGATCATCCCAATCGTTTGGAAAGTACAGTTTTTCCTCTCCAAGATACACGTACGGGAGATCGTATTCCTTGTCTTTGAATATCTGTATAGAGTTTATCTTTTTTCTGTTTTGAGGTGTGAATCTATCTGCCCATTCATATGGGAATGCTATGAGACCGTTCCGAGAGATATATTTCACTATATTTTGGATTTCCGTATCGTTTGAGTCTGAATATGCTGCGATTATTTTTTGGATGGTGGGTCTGTCATAATAGTGTTTGTTGTAATATTTCTGAATTGTTGGCAATAATGCATCTGGAATGACCCGTTTTCCAAAGTTTACAATTTTATGATTCATAGTCTCCATCACCACCTCCCAATATTTCAAATACAACTAATTGAATTTCAATGAATTACAAGGAATCATTTAGCGTTGCCACACTTAATAATTTCCCCCGACCCGTAGTACATATATGACCCGTTCCCTTCGGTCAGGAGAAAAACCCGAACAGATCAGCATGCGGATGCCCAAAGATCTGGTCGTCAAAGTCGATATCCTCAAAGAAAAAGAAGGAGTTGACCGCTCGGCCATCATCAACAAAGCCGTGCGGTACTGGACAGAAATCGAAGGAAACATCACCACCGACCACCAAATCCTCAACCGCCTCGACACCATCGAGACCAACACCACCGAACTTCGCGGAGAGATCGACAAAGTCATACAGGACTTCCGCAAAGAAAAGGATCAGCTGCAGGAACTTCTCGGCAAACAGCAGAACACCATCGACACCCTGCTTGCCATGCTCGCCAAAAAATAGCCCCCACTCTTCTTCCTGTACTGTACTCTTTAGTACAGTACAACGTAGTAGTAATAGTAGGAGAAAGAAAAAAATCCGGAAGGGCAGCCGTGTTACCGACGGGGTCGGTAACAAAATTGGCTTATGTTACGGACTTAAATCTCATTTGCCCTCATTTACACGGACTTCGTGATTTTGTTACCGGTGTTTTATCATTGTGCTCCTGTATCTGAAAGAAACTCTAACCACAGTACTGATTTTGCGGTAACAGAGGTAACAAAAACTCAAAAATTCGGGAATCAGTCTTCAAAAACATTTTCCGAAAATATTTGCGGAGATTTTTGTTACCTGCCTGTCGGTAACAAATCACCTCCGCCCGGCGTTTGCCGGCATGGACCGGCAGCCTACTCCTCATCAAACTTCAGCAGCGCAAACAGTCTCGTATTCACATAAATCCGCTCTTTTCCGATCCGCACCGACGCAAGAACCCCAATCTCTTCCAGAGCCTTCAGATACTTCATCGCCGTCTGCCGGTTCCCGATTCCCCGTGCAACCAGAAAGGCAGGTTTACAGTACGGCTGCAAAAATATCTCCTCGACCAAATCATAGGAGTAGATCTTCGGCAGTTTCTCTTTACAGACCGCAATCGTTTCATCCATCAGTGTTTTGATTGCAGAAATCCGGTCATAAGTCCAGTCCGCGGTTTCCCGGACCGCGTTCAGCATGAAAACAATCCACTCCTCCCACTCCTCGTTCTCAGTAACTCTCCGGAGACGCGAGTAATACTCGGATTTGTGCTGGATGATGTAGCGGCTGAGATAGAGCGTCGGAATATCAAGGAGGTCCTGATCGATCAGATAGAGGATATTCAGGATTCTTCCCGTTCTCCCGTTCGCATCGCCGAACGGATGTATTGCCTCAAACTGATAATGAATCAGCGCCAGACGAATCAGTGCGTCGGGTTCTCTGCCGCCGTTCATGTAGTCTTCCAGCTGGTGTATCAGATTCTCCAGAACGATCGGATCGTCCGGCGGCGTATACACACATCCCTCCGGGCCTTTGATGTAGGTACCTGTGTTCGGACTCCGGCGATCCGTCTCCTGGTCCAGCAGAACCGAACAGATGCGGGTAAGCAGAATTTCTCCCAGTTTTTTCCCGGATTTTAACTCGCCGACCCCGACGGCGAGTGCCTCCCGATACCGGAGAACTTCCTTTGTTGCCGGATCGATCTTCTCCTCCGGCACCGACAGGGCCGTGTAAAGGGCATTGCTGGTGGTGAAGATATTCTCAATCCGGGAACTCGCGGTTGCCTCCAGCAGCGGGATAGAACTGATGAGTATTCCCTGATTGGGAATGAGTTTGCCTGCCTCCCGCATCCGGGCAAGCGATGTTTTTGCCTCGGCACAGGCTCTCCATATCCGGATCGTCTCAATATCTGCCTTCGGGGGCAGGTGCGGCATGGTATTGTAGGGGATGTTTGGATCCGTATGTGCCATAGTCTCTGTGAGTAATTTGTCTGCCACCCATATCTATCTGTCGAAAAAATGAAAAAATTTCGACACGAGATCTTCGATCTGTTTACGGCGTATACTCATGTGCATACACCTGTCGAAAAAATGAAAAAATTTCGACACGGGATCTTCGATCTGTTCACGGCGTATACACATGTGCATATACCTGTCGAAAAAATGAAAAAATTTCGACACAAGATCTTCGATCTGTTCACGGCATATACCCATGTGCATGCACTCTTTCCCAGGGTCTCCCCCCGCTCCGGTATGATAAACATCCCCTGCAGACACATAATGATGTTGTGACGACCATCAGTCTGTATGACTATAGAGCACAAGCCCGAATTATTCTGACATGATAACCATCCGGATCAGCCGCGCAACCCGGGAAAAACTCAGGAACGGAAACATGACGTACGATGATGAAAATGCAGGAGTCGTAATCATTGATGCCATGGGAATAAACCAAACACATAAGCAAATACGATCTCTTCTAAAAACAAAAAACTCAAAAGAAAATGCTGCGAGAGGGATCCGAACCCCCGACTTCCAGATTATGAGTCTGGCGCCCTAACCAGCTAGGCCACCGCAGCAAGAAGTGCATTATAAGAAGGACGTATCAAAATATATACGTTACTGATTTCATCCCGGAAAAGAGAGGAAGAATTACTGCTTCCCCTTCGCCTGTTTTGCAGCCGCTGCTGCCATATATGCATTCACCGCAGCCGTTACTGCAATCGTCTTCTCCTTGCCCTTCCCCAGAGAATCCGCAAGCTGGTGCATCCGGGTCTCACTCTCCCGCATATACCGCGGCAGATGCTTCTTGACCTCCGGCTCCTCAAGGAAATGCGTGTGCGTGTTTCCTGCAATGAACTCCGGATTGTTCATAATCGCATAATGCAGCGGCAGTGTCGTCTTTACCCCGAGGATAACATACTCCATCAGCGCGCGGCGCATCCGGGCAATTGTCTCCTCACGGGTCATTGCCCGTGCACAGAGCTTTGCGATCATCGAGTCATACAGCGGCGGGATCGCATAGCCGACATGAATACAGCTGTCGATGCGGATACCCGGACCACCCGGCGACCGGTAGCGCGTGATCTTCCCCGCGTCGGCCGCAAAGTTGTTCATCGGATCCTCCGCATTTACCCGGCACTCAATTGCATGACCGCGGCAGATAATCTGATCCTGCGCATACGGCAGAGGCTCGCCTGCCGCAACCTTGATCTGCATCCGCACCATGTCCATACCCGTGATCAGCTCCGTCACCGTATGCTCCACCTGCAGACGGGTGTTCATCTCCATGAAATAGTAGTTCCCGTTATCATAAAGGAACTCCACCGTTCCGGCATTCTCATAATTACAGGTTTTCGCAACCGTGATTGCCGACTGTGTCATCCGCTCGCGCAGCTCCGGTGTCATGATCGGACACGGCGCCTCCTCGATCAGCTTCTGATGCCGGCGCTGAATCGAACACTCGCGTTCGAACATGTGCACCACATCACCCTTTGAGTCTGCGAACACCTGCACCTCAATGTGGCGCGGATTCTCCAGATACTTCTCAATGAACACTGTCGGATCGCCGAACGCGGACGCAGCTGTCCGCATCGACTTCTCGATTGCCTCGTCCATCTCCGCGGAACTGCGGACAATCGTCATACCGATACCGCCGCCTCCGGCAGACGCCTTCACAATCACCGGATATCCGATCGACTCCGCAAACGCCTTCGCCTCATCATGCTCCGTACTCCGCGTCCACGGCAGCACCGGCACCCCCGCATCCGACATCGCCTGCTTCGATCCGATCTTCGACCCCATCATCGCAATCGTCTTCTCCGACGGGCCGATAAAGGTAAACCCGGCCTTCTTCACCGCGCCGGAAAATGCCGCTTTCTCCGCAAGGAATCCGTATCCCGGATGGATTGCATCGGCTCCTGCCATATCCGCGACCTCAAGGATACGATCCATATTCAGGTAACTCTTCGTCGGATGCGCCGCACCAATCAAGAACGCCTCATCCGCATACTTCACATGCAGGGCATTTGCATCCGCCTCCGAGTACACCGCAACCGTCTCAATACCCATCTCCCGGCACGCACGCATCACACGGATAGCGATCTCGCCGCGGTTGGCGACCAGAACTTTATCGAAGTAGCGGTCTTTGTTCATTTCACCACCACAAGCACGTCGCCGCTCTGGACAACCGCACCGTTCTCCACAAAGATCTCCGTAACTGTTCCGTCAACCGGACTGACCACCGGATTTTCCATCTTCATGGCTTCCAGCACCAGCAGGGTATCGCCCGCGGCAACCTTCTGTCCCATCTGCACCTTAATATCAAGCACCATTCCCTGAATACTGCTCTTCACCCCGCCCGGCACATCCCCGTGCGGCGTCTGGCGCTTGCCCGGCTCGGAACTACCTGCAGCAACCGACTCTCCCTCAACCGACAGAATCCGGACCATGAACACCTCGCCGTCCACCTCAACCTCCATGGATCGGGGAATATCAATGTCAACCGGCGCCGCTGCCGCCGCGGCTCCTGCCGGAACAGCCGCCGGCAGAGGCTCCGCCTTCTTCTCACCCTTCAGGAATGCCGGGGCAATTGCCGGGTAGAGAATATACGTCAGAACATCCTCCTCCTTTTTGATCAGACCCTGACCCTCGGCATCGGCCTTCATCTTCTCATAGATGGGGCCGAGTGTATCCGCCGGCCGGCAGGTGATCCGTTCCTCATCACCGATGATCGAGGCAACCAGTGCGGCATCCAGCGGTGCCGGGGACTTGCCGTACATACCTTTCAGATAATCGCGGACCTCGTTTGTGACCGTCTTGTAGCGGCCGCCCATCAGAACATTGAGAACAGCCTGGGTTCCGACGATCTGCGACGTCGGCGTCACGAGCGGCGGGTAGCCGAGATCCTTTCTGACCGCCGGAATCTCCTTGAGTACCTCATCCATCTTGTCAAGGGCGCCCTGCTCCTTTAACTGGGAGACGAGGTTGGAGATCATGCCGCCCGGAAGCTGATAGATCAGCACATCACTGTCGATCCGGACCGAGATCGGATCGATCAGGCAATCGTATTTGCATCTGACTTTCGCCGCCGCGTTCTTGATGTCACGGAGCGTGGTCAGTTTGATGCCCGTATCGCGTTTGGTACCAACGAGGGAGGCAACAATACTCTCCGTTGCCGGCTGGGACGTTCCTCCGGCAAACGGCGACATGGCGGTATCGAGAATATCGACACCCGCCTCAATTGCCGCCTGATAACTCATCGGCGCAATCCCGCTGGTTGAATGGGTGTGCAGACAGACCGGAATATCGATCCGTTTCTTGATACCGGTAATCAGGGCACGGGCGGCCTCGGGCATAATAAGACCTGCCATATCCTTAATGCAGATCGAGTTGCAGCCGAGGCTGTACAGCTCCTCGGCCATCTCAATGAACCTGTCCGTACTGTGGACCGGACTTGTCGTGTAGCTGATCGTTCCCTGCAGATGTTTCCCCTCATTCTGCACCGCGGTCATTGAGCGCTTCATATTGCGGATATCGTTGAGCGCATCAAACACACGGAAGACATCAATGCCGTTTGCGGCGGCGGCAGCGATGAACTTGTCAACCACATCATCGGGATAATGTTTGTAGCCGACAAGGTTCTGACCGCGGAGCAGCATCTGGATCGGTGTCTTGACAAAGATCGTCTTGAGATCCCGCAGGCGTTCCCACGGATCATCGTTCAGATACCGAATACAGGTGTCAAACGTTGCTCCTCCCCATGCCTCGACGGACCAGAACCCCGCCTTCTCCATCGCGGCTGCGAGTTCGAGCATATCTTCGGTGCGCATCCGTGTTGCGGCAAGCGACTGGTGTGCATCCCGAAGGGTTGTATCAGTAATATTGAGCTTTGTCATGGTTGTCTCCCGGTCTGCATCATGAGTGCAGCTTATCTAAACCTATACTGTTTTGGAATGAAAAGATAAAAAAGTAGTCCTGATTGATCCGCCCGGTTTTGTCGCATTCAAAAAAATATTATAGAAGAGGATGCTACGCGAGGATTGCCGCAAGGAAACCGGCCGCAGCGCAAACTCCTGCGCAGCAGAGCAGCACAAGATCGGTGCCGGACGGGGCAAAGGCCGGGACATAGGTTCCCCCTCCCCGGTATCCCCGGCGTGCGAGATGTGCGCCGGTATGGTTTGCACGGGCAAGTGAGAGGAGGAGCAGTCCCGTTGCAAGCGGCGGCAGGGTTGCAACGGAGAGTTTCTGTCCTTTGATGCGCAGGGCATGTTTCATGTGGGCGAGGTCATCTGCAATGCCTGTAAGAAACTGCCGGGAGAGTTCTGCGGCAAGGCCGAGATCGAATCCGGTTTTTCTGCCGAGTGCCCATACTCCGAGGTCAAGGAACTCGCCGGGTTTTTGTGCGGCGCCGAACCAGAATGCGAAAGCGAGCATGACCAGGATCTTTGCGGCATAGATTCCTCCCTCACCTCCGGTGAGGGAGAGGATGAGTCCCGGAAATCCTGCGGCAAGGATTGTCACCGGCACAAAAAGTTTCCACGAGACGCGGGCAAATGTTTCCTTTGCGCAGAAAACTATCCAGCAGACCGCCGCAAAGAGTGTCCCAAGACCTCCGGAGAATGCAGCGAGCGAGAGAAGGATTACGACCGCAAGACGGATGCGCACGTCACTCATGCTGAAGCTCTCCATTCCTGATTGTCCAGTGGTCTGCTGCTGCCGGAACACCTTCGGTTTCATGGGAGAAGACGAGGGTGATGCCGGAACGCTGTTCCAGAAGTCTGGTGAGAACCGGCTTTGCGCATTGGTCCAGGGAGGCGTACGGTTCGTCAAGTATCAGGAGATCACTTTCGCGTGCAAGAATGCAGGCGAGCTCCAGCCGCCGCAGTTCGCCGCGGGACAGGGTGAAGGGATCGCGGTTGGAGGGCGTGACGTTCAGATGCGCAAACGTCTCCTCATTTCCGGTGATGTTCCAGGAAGCGATCTCCCCGGTCACCGTGGTACCGGTTATCTGATACTCGGGGAACTGCATCAGAAGAAGCGGAGTTCCGCTGCATCCCTCATACCGGATCTTCCCCGCGTCCGGGGTGAGAAGACCTGCGGCAGCGAGTGCGAGCGTGGACTTGCCGGTACCGATCCGTCCGGATATGAGATGAACGCCGCGGGAGAACACTGCATCTGCGGCAAGAGTGAATGCATCCCGCCGGAACCGGACTGCATCGAAGACGAGGTTCACGTCTGCTCCACCAGCCCGTGTGCAAGCACAAGTTTTTGATCCGCGTTCTCCCGGATTCTGCGGGAGTGCGTGCTCCACACCACATGCGGACAGCCGGAGTCCCGGATTTTCCAAAACAGTTCGCCGGCGGTTTCCGGATCAAGATGCGAGTCCGGTTCATCCAGAACGAGCAGCACCGGATCTGCGGCGAGTGCTGTTGCGACTCCGACAAGCATCTTCTCGCCGCCGGAGAGTGTCCGGCACTCCCGGTTCAGCAGATGCGTGATGCCGAACCGGCCTGCGACTTCAGCGACGCGGGCCGCGACCGCGGCCGGTTCGCGGTACGCGAACCGCAGAGGCGATGCGATCTCATCGTGCACCACCGAAAAGATCAGATGCCGGTCGGGAAACTCGGAGACACAGCCGACTTCACACTCGCGGGGAGGTACCCCGTCTATGATGATTGTTCCGGACTCCGGCAGAACCATGCCTGCAAGAGCGCGGAGCAGCGTGGTCTTTCCCGCTCCGTTGTCTCCGGTCACCGCCGTAATCCCCTGCGGGATGGTGAGGTGCGGGATATCCAGAATCCCGCATCTGAGACTGGTAACGGATATCACAGAAGCTCCGTTCCGGCTCTGCGCAGCCGGAGAACAATTGCCTCGATGACCGCGGATTTGATGACGTCCCCGATCACAAACGGAACAACACAGGCAAGAACTGCGGCGGCGAATGACGCACCGGTTGAGATCATGAACCATCCCGCAGCAAAGGCATAGGCTCCGACTCCGAACGCCGCAAGCGCGAGGATGTCAAACCGCACGGATTGTTTTTCGAACAGCAGTCCGGCAATACCGGCCATGACCACAAATCCGATCAGAAACCCGCCCGTCGGTCCGAGAAGAATACCGATTCCCGCTGTTCCGTTGTGGAAGATCGGCAGTCCGAGTGTTCCAAGCAGCACATACAGCCCGACCGGAATCACCGCATACCGTTTCATCACGGCTGCGGCAAGCAGCATGAAAAAATTCTGCATCGTAAACGGAATCATCAGAACCGGTACGGAAATCCATCCCCCGACCGCAATGAGGGCTACAAAGATCGCTGATGCGGCGAGTAGTCGCGCCCGTTTTTCATCCCCATACATAATTGTAAACTATTTATTTCTCACTGGTAAACAATAAGGATGCTGGTTGGGAATGGAACTGATAACGGCATGCAAAGAAAAAGTCCTCAAAGGCACCATGCTGACGCGGGACGAAGCTCTGCTTCTTGCAGGGGAAGATACGGATACACTTGCCGCCGCGGCAGATGAGATACGCAGACAGTTCTGCGGAAACTCATTTGATCTCTGTACCATCCTCAGCGGAAAAAGCGGCGGATGCACCGAGGACTGTATCTACTGTGCCCAGTCGATGCATCACGCAGCTGCGATCATTCCATCTCCGGTCACAGACATCAGCCGGCATCTTCCGCTTATCGCTGAAAATTATTCTGCGGGTGCAGTCCGCTGCGGGATTGTTACCGCCGGGAGAACGCTGACCGATGAGGAACTCACCCTCCTGGGGAAACAGTACCGCCTGATCCATCAGGCATGCGGGATCCCATTCTGTGCTTCGCACGGTCTGTTAACGGAGCAGCAGCTTCTGTATCTCAAAGATGCCGGTGTTGTCCGGTATCATGCGAATCTGGAAACATCCCGCCGTTATTTTCCCCGGATCTGTACGACCCACACCTACGATGACAAGATTGCGGTGATCAAAGCGGCGCAGCGTGCCGGTCTTGCGGTATGCAGCGGCGGTATCTTCGGTATCGGCGAGACAATGGCGGATCGTATCGATATGGCGCTGGAACTCCGGGAACTTGGCATCAGATCGATCCCGATCAATATTCTCAATCCCATCCCCGAAACCCCGCTTGCGGATGCTGTCCCCCTTTCCCTTTCCGAGGTGAAGCGGATCGTTGCCCTTTACCGGTTTCTTCTGCCGGATGCGGTCATCCGGCTTGCGGGGGGACGCGGGCTGATGCCGGACCGCGGGCGTGAGCTGTTTTTGTCCGGTGCAAATGCTGCAATCTCCGGAGATATGCTGACGACCGCGGGTGTTTCACTGCGGGATGATCAGGAAATGATCCGCGACTCGGTTTTGTTTTGGAAACGGGTCGTGCGTGATGTATGGGTGGATGAAAAAAGGAACGCACGAAAAAAGAATGTGGTCAGAGCATGAAGCAGTCGCCGGCAATCACGCGTTCGACCTCGCCGCCGTCGCGATGTACCAGCAGTGCCCCGTGCTCATCGATATCGATTGCCTCGCCTTCGAAACTTTCCTTCATTGTCCGGATGCGGACGCGGCGGTGCAGGGTGTAGGACAGGCTGCGCCATTCGCGGAACAGCGGTTCTGTCTCGCCCATCAGCACCATCTGATACCGGCGCTCAAACTCTTTGAGGAACTTTGCGAAGAACTGCGCCCGCTCCACCTCGTGACCGAGTTCGTCGGAGATGGAGGTGACAAGCTTTGAGATGTTCGGCATCGTCCGCTCAACCGAGACGTTCACATCGATGCCGACACCGATCAGACAGTACCGGAGAATATCTTCGTCCGCCGAGAGCTCAAGGGTCATACCTGCAACTTTTTTGTCGCCGATGAATACATCATTCGGCCACTTGATCAGAGCCGAGAGTCCGAACTCATGGCGGATTGCCCGGGCAAGGGCAAGGGATCCTGCCATCATGATACTGAAGGTCTGATCGACGTTGAGCTTTGGCATGACCACAATTGTTGCCCAGATGCCGCCTTCCGGACTCATCCAGACACGGTTCATCCTGCCGATACCGCCGGTCTGCTGTTCTGCGATCAGCACGGTTCCCGGCTGGACTTCGTCGCCGACCTCGTGCAGCATCTGGCGGGCGAGCGCATTTGTGGAGGGAACCTGCTCAAAGTGGTGCATCTCCTGACCGATGGTCTGCGTCTTGAGGAATCGTTTGACTTCGTAGGGAAGCAGAAGCCAGGTCCGTTTCTGGAGTGCGTAACCTGTCTTCGGTGACGCATCAATGCAGTATCCTACCTCCCGGAGCAGGTTCACATATTTCCATACGGCGGTACGGGTAATCCCAAGGCGTTCGCTGATAACCTCTCCGGACACCGGTTTGCCGATGCCTGCCTCGTCAAGGATTCGCAGAACATCAAATATTGTCTGTGTCATGACCACTCCGTCCCGGATTTTTTGTCCGGAACATCTATACCTTCAATCTTCGGCATAGAGCATGAAGAAGATTTCGCTCAGAGAAGCTTTCCTGCAAAAGTTTTGCATGCATCCCGTCGGGCATGATCCAATATTTTCCGCATACAACTGCTTTGACTTTGGTTTTTTGAAATAACTGCGGAACACAATGGAGTTCCACTGAAAAATGTGATCACACTTCCGATGAAAACAAATGAAAAAAAGTCAGAACCGGACCTCCGCATCAGCAGAACCGAACTGTTTCAGAAACGCATCGGACGGATACTCATGCGTACTTGCAAGCAGAAGCGTCCCTTTCCCGACGGAGCACTCAACAAACACCGGAAACCCGTTCTCCGCAACCGCAATCGGTTTTCCCGGGTACTGCACAAACCAGCCGTCGGTTGCAAATTTTTCCGTATCATACCCGTCGAAGAGTGATTTCCACGGAGACGATGCGTCAATCTCAAGTGTATGCTCGGCAAATTCGAAGTGGTACTCCGCCTCAACCGGCAGCCAGTCGTAGGGGTTGCCGGGATGTGCCGGATCTGCCGCTCCGTACACAAACAGACGTCCGCCCTCCTCAAGATACTCCTCGATACGATCAGAAACGGCCCGAAGTGCCGGAAGCATCTTTGAGTACTGGAGATTCCCAAAACCGGTCGGGATAATAACTCCCGTATACCGGCCTTTGTAAAACGGCGCGGCAAGCATCAGAGGCGTCACCGCCTCGCAGTAGCCGCACGCATCCTCAACCAGCCGGTGGAACATCATTTTGCTGTCCCAGAAGACTGCGATATGATTGTAGGTTTCTGTCATCCTTTAATCACCCCGAGCGGCCGGAACCGGGCCACAATCCGGGAAATTCCTGCATCATGCACCACCTGCACCACCTCACTGCTCGGCTTGTACACATCGGGTGCCTCTTCTGCAATTGCCGCAGCATTCGGGGCGCGGACAATAATGCCGCGTTTCGCAAGATCCTCGGCAACCGCCGCACCGGTCAGGCTCCGCTTCGCAGATGATCTGCTCTGCACTCTTCCTGCCCCGTGACAGGTACTGCCGAACGTCCGCTCCATTGCAGTCGTCGTTCCTGCAAGCAGATATGACGACGTTCCCATGCTGCCCGGAATAATCACCGGCTGTCCTGCATCCCGGAACTCCTGCACAATCTCGGAACGGCCCGGGCCGAAGGCGCGGGTCGCCCCTTTGCGGTGGACGCAGACGCGGCGGCGGCCTGCCGCCGCATCTGCGGTCTCGTGTTCTTCCCACTTCGCCACATTGTGGGCAACATCATACACGAGCGGCATCTCCTCATAGGCGATACCGAACCTCTTCACAAACAGTTCGCGCACCAGATGTGTAATGATCTGGCGGTTCGCCCAGGCATAGTTTGCAGAAGCCGCCATCGCCCCAAAGTACGCCTCGCCTTCCGGCGAGTGCAGGGGAGCACAGGCAAGCTGCCGGTCCGGCAGATCGATGCCGTACTTCTTCACCGCCTCTTCCAGCACCTTCAGGTGATCCGTACAGACCTGATGACCGAGTCCCCGCGACCCGCAGTGGATCATCACGCATATCTGGCCTTCGGCAACCCCGAAGGTCTTCGCGGTTGCAGGGTCGGGGATCTCATCGATCGCCTGCACCTCAAGGAAGTGGTTGCCGGACCCGAGCGTCCCGCACTGGGGAATTCCCCGTGCCCGGGCTTTTTTACTGACGAACTCAAGCTCCGCTCCGGGCATCGCGCCGTTTTCTTCACACCGGCGGACATCTCCTTCCATACCGTACCCCAGCTCCACCGCATTCGCCGCGCCGTCCGTAAGCACATTGGAAAGATCATTCTGGCTGAGACGCACCGGACTTTTTGAGCCGACCCCGGTTGGAACCGTTGCAAACAGATCCTCAATGAGTCCTTTCATATCGGGAATATCCGTCACGGTCAGCGGCGTTGTGATCATCCGGACCCCGCAGTTAATGTCAAACCCGACACCGCCCGGAGAAATTACTCCCTCCTCCTCATCAAACGCAGCAACTCCGCCGATGGGAAACCCGTATCCCCAGTGAATGTCGGGCATGCCAAGCGAACAGCGGAGGATGCCGGGCAGTGTTGCAACGTTTGCAAGCTGGGTCAGCGCGCCCTCCTCAAGTCCCTCGGCAAGCCGGCGCGAGAGGAAAAACGTTCCCGGAACCCGCATGCCCGGGACAAATCCCTGGGGGATCTCCCACTCGGTATCTGAAATATTTCGTATCTGATCGTTCATGGTTTAGATATCAAAGATGATGATGAGTTCATAGCCCGCGGCGGTTTTTGTAAACGAAATGCCGGAGTAGGAGATACCTTTCACGCCGATACCCCCTGCGTGTTTTGTTCGATCGAACAACACACCTGACACGGTCCCGCAGACGGCACAGCCGTCTGCGGCAAGATCAAAGGAGACCGGCACCAGATACTCTGTCTCGGTAAGAAACAGCAGCTCCGACAGAAAGTTCACAACTCCTTCCTCGGCATCCTTTCCCCCGGCTTCGATAGGGAAGGACACGGTTGCCGCATCTCTCTGATACTTTCCGTACAACGTCTCCGCAAGCGCAAATCCGCTCTCGGCAAACAGTTCCGGAAGTGTCGGTGCGGTAATCCTCATCCGCACATCGGCGGTGTGTTCAAGTTCCTCAAAGGTCATCGTTTTCGGTGTACAGAATCCGTGGAACAAGCTGCATATTGATCTCCGTAATCCAGGGAAGCTGATACTGGGAGACGTAGATCACATGACTTCCTGCCTTGATGGGAATGTCACTTTGTTTCGCCGGTTTGATTTTGACCGGCATCAGAACCGGACCACTGCACGAGGTGCTGATCCGGAAATCCCCGCCGCGTTTGTCCATGTAGGTGATCACGTCGTCCGTGACCGTAACGGGAGAAAGAGGACGGGGTCCGTCCTGTTGCATATCCATTCCTTATTAGTTAGGCTCGCCCCGCAAAAAAGGTAAGGGAAGGCTAGACCGCTGTCGCGATCGCCTGCTCAATTACATCAACATACTGTTCTTTGACTTCGTATACCCCAGTTGTTCCATCGGGGCTGCGGCGTGTAGAGAGAATTCCGAGTTTGGAAGCGATTGTGCCAACCATCGACGCGATCGAGTGGTAGCTGACACTGAATTTCTCCGCCAGTTTCTCGTGAATCTGCGCGACCGTCAGTGACTTTGCACGGACAAACAGGCTGAGCAGTTCTTTGCGGATTCCTGATTTGTCCCGGGCAAGATACTTTCGAAGCCGGTTCTCTATCTCTTTTCGCAGGTCAGAAGGAGATAGCATATTTCTTAATTTATTTTGAATATATAAATATGTATCGTTAAATCCGGAAATTTTCCGGAAAAAGAGCGGATTCATATGTTCTGAAATGCAAAAGGTGTACAGCGATGCTCTACCCGCTGTATGAATATCTTATCCAGCGGAAACTGGACGCGGGTCTGTTTCCGGGAGAACTCTGTTTCATGCTCAGCGAAGCGGATCTTCTTGCAGATCCCGGACGGGTGGAGACGGTTGTGGGCTGGTGCATGGAGTTTCCCGCAATCAAACGAATTATTTTTCACATAGCCTCAAAGGATCCCGCAGCGCTTGAGGGAGTGATGCCGTCTCTGGAGTCTCTTGGCGACGCAGTGTCGGTGCGCCTGAGTATGCCGTCGGGAGAGGTCATCTCCGGTGCGGGGATGCCTGAAATTCTGATTGTGCTTGGACGCAGCGGGCGCGAGGAGATCACGGGAGCAATTGCCGCGATCGCGAAGGAGGGAATTGATCCGGAGACGATTACGGAGGAGACGATCGAGTCGCATCTTTTGTATCAGGTGAATCCCGACTTTGTGATCAAAACGGGAGGCAGTCATCTGACGGATTTTCTGATCTGGCAGTCGGTGTACTCCGAACTGTTTTTTACGGACGTCAATTGGTGCAGGTTCCGGCGGCTGGATCTGCTGCGGGCTCTCCGCGATTATCAGTCGCGGGTCCGCCGTTACGGGACGTAACCGATGATCATCTCTGCCTCACGGCGTACGGATATTCCTGCCTTTTTTGCGGAGTGGTTCTGCAACCGCATCAGAGCAGGGTTCTGTTACGTCCGCAATCCCTACTCGCAGAAGATCACGCGTGTGTCTCTGGCGCGTGGGGATGCGGATGTGATCGTGTTCTGGACAAAGAATGCGGCACCGATGATGGAAAAACTTTCTGCGATTGATGCATCCGGTATCCCGTACTATTTTCAGTACGCCGTAACACCGTACGGTTCGGATGTGGAGCCTGGCCTGAAGAAGCGCGGCTGCATCGAAAATTTTCTTGAGCTGTCGGAAGTCCTGGGAAAAGATCGCATGCTGTGGCGCTACGATCCGATCCTCATTACGGAAAACTATCCGGTGGAGTTCCATGCGGAGGCGTTTGCGCAGTTGTGCGAAATATTTTCGGACGCAGCCTGCCGGTGCACGATCAGTTTTGTGGATGCGTATCGTGCTTCACCCTATCGTCCGTGTACGGTTCCCGAGATGGAGCGCCTCGCAGAAATTTTTTCTGCGACGGCGAAATGTTTCGGACTGCCGCTCGTCTCCTGCGCAGAAGAGATCGATCTGCGCCGGTTCGGGATTGGTCCTGCGTCGTGCGTGGACAAAACGGTGTGCGAACATCTCTTGGGGCGATCCCTTCCGGTAAAACGGGATAGAAATCAGCGTGCGGCCTGCGGCTGTGCGGAGAGTGTTGATGTCGGGGCGTACGGTACCTGTAACAACGGTTGCCGGTACTGTTACGCCTGCGGCGGCCGGGCCGCCGGGGCGCACGATCCCGCATCCCCTCTGATTGCCGGGTGGCCGACGGAGGAGGAGGAACATACGCTGCGGCGTACCGCCAATCAGACAACGCTGTTCACGTGAGAAGAGACAGAACTGCATCCGGCAGGCTGAGCCCTGCGAGTGCGAGGAGGTAGCCGAGGGTGATCGGGATCATGAAGGGAACGCCGTAGGTGATCCAGACGCTGCCCGCTCGCCGGTAGAGATCCAGCTCTCTGGCGAATTTTTCGGGGGATTCGCGGAGGTTGCGGATCGACAGGGCAGAGTTTTTCTTCAGTGCACGAATGGAGCTTGCGGCGGGAAGGAAGGTCCTTGCGATCGGATCGCCGTCTGTGATCTCCTCTGCGACAAAACCAAAGTACCGGGTAAGGGAATCTCCCGGAACCGGCATACCGGAACATCTGAGCCAGAAGGGTGCTTTTTCTTTGCGGATGGTGTTTCGGATCAGCAGCGCCGCAGGAACGATCAGAGCGATGACGCCTGCGTTGACGAGGGTTGAAAGAGCGAGCGACGGAAAGATCCATGCGGCGAACGGGGTGATCGGAACGGTTGCGGCGAGAAGTATCATGGCTTTTGCATCCGCCCAGCCGAACATTCCTGCTTTTGCAAACAGCCACATCATGACACAGACGATGAGGGAGATTGCAAGAATGCTGACTGCGGCCGCAGCAGGTTCCTGAAACTGCCGGTACCAGAAGTACAGGACTGCAGCTCCGCCGATACCTGCGGCGGGATACCAGGTGACGGTTAAAACGGTACGGGTTCTGAGGTCCTGCCAGGATGCGTAGAGAAATGTCAGGAGAACCGCGGTTGCGGAGACTGCGAGCGGCAGGAGATCATGCATGCTATGTAGTGGGACGGGAAAGGTGATGAAATTTTAGCGGGCAGAGACTTTTCTGGACCTGATAAAAAAGAGGTTATTTGAAGATCTCTGCTGCTTCGGTCTTGCCGTACACATAAGACGGCATGCCGGCAAGCATGAACGCGACACGAAGTGCTTCCTCAACCTCTTCTAAGGTGACACCGAGCTTCTTTGCCCCCTGCATCTGTGCATGCAGTGCATGGTCGTCGCGCATCGCGGCAGCAATTGCGATTGCCATCAGTTTCTTCTGTTTGCGGGAAAGTGCTCCGTCCGCCCAGATGTAGTTGTCCAGTTTGAGGATTGCCTCGTGCATCGACGGGTCGGACTTGGCGAGTCCGCGGAAAAAGACCGGAACATGACCGATGTTTTTCTCAAGTTCTTTCATGCCGCCGGTTTCCTGGTGGCAGCCGCAGGTGTGAGTCTTTTCTGTCATGGATGTATCACTTACCCATATATCAGCCGGTTCTGCTATTAGTTTTTTAGATGATGACAACCACTGGTGTCAACCTGATTTATTATATGGTTCAAACGCATAAATGCAGGTAATGACAAAGAAAGTGCTGGCGCTGTTCGGGAGCAATATCCTTGGGGGGAACACCGACAAACTGCTGAGTGCGGCAGTCAAAGGAGTTGAAGACGCGGGGTGTACGGTTGACCGGATCAATGTGGCACACCTGCATGCCGGCCCCTGCAACCAGACGTACTCCTGCATGATTGAACCCACCTGCGCAATCGAGGATGATATGCAGGATGCCTACCGCAAAATAAAACAGGCGGACGGCATTATCATCGCAACCCCGGTGATGACCTACGGCATTCCGGGTGCGCTCAAATGTTTCATGGATCGCTGCCAGCCGTTCTACATGGCGAAGTACTACCGCAAACAGCCGTTCATCACTCCGGAACATGCGAAGATCCGCCGCACGCTGTTTCTGTGCATCGGGGGAATGAACGCGCCCGATGTGTTTACCGGGCCTGTTCTGACCACAAAGGCGTTCTGTGCGATTGTGGACGCAAAGTACGCGGACGAACTGCTGCAGAACGATATGGATACCATCATCAATCTTGACAATAAACCGGAAGTTCTTGCGGCTGCATACGAAAAAGGAAAAGCGCTTGGTGAACGGATTGTAAAAATGCGGGACGGGGAATAACCTCCCTTTATCCCCTTGGTCCGAACGGCATCCCTGAATTCTGCGTGATGTTCACCGTTTTTCTTGCGACATTCCCTCTCATATCAACGGCAACCACCGAGACATTTGCCGCGCCGGTAATGGTAGGGACAAAAACCGTTGTGACATGATTTGGCAGTGGCGTGGAAACAATGCGGGTTGATCCGTTTTCGTCATAGAAAACACTCTCTACTTCTGCCGACTCCAATCCGTATTTGCTGAAAATTCGCACATCAACCCTGATTGTGTGGGGAACCACATCTCCCCAGTACACATCCCCCTCTTTTGGTGCGAGAAGCTGTATCCGGACAGGATGCTCTGTGTCGTCCGGGGAGAAGGAAACCGTTTCAAACTTCAGCGGAATATCGGCCATATTCAGGGATTCATTCATGAACGGGACGGATCCGTTCAGACCTGCTGCCTTCTTCCACTCCTGATAGATCCGTTCCATCTCTTCATAGGAAGGCGGATGTTCCGCATCCACGTAGAGGATGATGTTGCTCATCGTCTCTGTCCATCCAAGAACCGGACCTTTGGGGTACCATGTCTGGTTCATGAAGGCACGAAGTTCCGCCAGTACCGGATTTTCATGATAGGATTCTGCAAATGAGTGGACCATCCATGTATTTTTCGGAAGAAAACCGAATGACTGGAGGGTCTGGTTTTCCGTCTCCTCCACCGTCGGAGTTGGTGATGCGGTTGTGTTGCTCAAATCATCCGTTCCGATACATCCCGCTGAACAGATCAGGCAGACGATCGCGACCGCCGCAAACACCATACGCCATACAACCATACCTGAGTATGGTTGCCCGGCGTTCTTATATTATGTGATCAATGTCTCGCGCATCCGCTCATCGTAGATGCGCAGCGCGCGCAGCATATCCACATATCGGAACTCCGGCCAGGTCGGCGTGCAGAAACACACCGCCGCCTCGTTGCCGTTCGCCATCCACGGCAGAAAGTTTGAGGTGCGGCGATCGTTTGCCGTTCGGATAATCAAATCCACCGGCGGCATGGCAACTCCCTGGTACATATTCTCCGTTACCAGCTCCGGAGTGATCTGATCCGCGGAGATTTTGCCGGACTGCACTGCGGTGACAATTTTTTTCGCCGTTGTCACGATCTCATTTCTTCCCCCGTAGGCAAGGGCGATGTGAATAAAATAGCGTGAATAATTTTTCGTTGCCGCTTCAACATCCTGAATCGTTTTTTTCAGTTCCTCATCCAGCAGCGACCGATCGCCGATCACCGAGACATTGATCTCGTGCCGGGACACCCGTTCGTCGGTCAGCAGGGCAGAGAACTTTTCCATAAACAGCTGGTGGAGTTCCTCCTTCTCCTCTTCGGGTCGGCGGAAGTTCTCGGTCGAAAACGCAAAAAACGTTACATGACGGATACCCAGTTCTCCCATCCAGTCAAGCACCCTCTCCGTTGTGTCGGCGCCGAGTCTGTGTCCGTATCCCGTATCCTTCCCGCGTGCTCTGGCATACCGCCGGTTGCCGTCCTGAATAATCGCCACATGGTTCGGGATATGGGTGAGACTTCTTCTGAGTCTCTTCGCGTACACATTCTCGGCCACCGACCGGATGCTCACTGCGGGATCACCTCAACGATCATTCCGTCATTCGGATACCGCTCGATGATCTTTCGCTCACCACCGAATTTGCGGGGGACTTTGCGCATCTGCTGCCAGTCAAACTCAATCGTTCCGTCCGGCATCTCCTCATAGTAACTGCCGGCCTTCAGACAGGAGAGGATCATCTCCAGATCGTCTCCGGGATCCATCGATCCGTACATCACCGTCCCGTCGTCGGTGATCATATCAAACGGACGTGCCGAGTTCCGTGCGATCCGTTTCAGCCGTTCGCGGAGCTGCACTGAGTCCTTGAAGGTCGAGGTGCAGTAGTGAACCTTTGGATGGCCGTTGATCTCGCAGGCCCACTTTGTTGACCCCTTGATCGCATTACAGAGCGGATTTTCCGGTTCAAGTTTTCTCGCCCGCATCGCATCCGCACAGGAGTCTCCCCATTCCAGCTGGTTGATGTTGAGAAAGTCCAGACTGTCCAGCAGCGGGAAGAAGTGCCGCAGACCCGGAAGCGACGGCACTTCGATCCCGACGGAGAATCCCATCTTTTTCGCGTTCGCGATTGATGCGGGAAACTTCGAGTCCATGATAGTACTCCACTCCTCATGCGGGGGATGCATCCGGATTTCGTCAACACACGGGGCAAGCGCTGCAAGTTCCTCCTCGGTCGGGGCGTGACCGGTGTAGAGATGAATGTGATGTTCCGGGCCGAAGTGATTCTTCAGGCAGGTGCAGAACTCGACCACTCGGTCGAGTTCAAGCAGCGGCTCGCCGCCGGTAACGCCTGTCCCCAGAGCGTCCATGACCTCTGCTTCGGGGATAGCCTCTTCGGGCTTTGTGATCTTTTCATCGTTTGCGAAGATCACATCCACGTTCTTCCGCTCTTCTGAAAGCGGGCAGTACCAGCAGTCACGGTCACACCGTCCGGTAATGAAGAGGACGAGCTTTGCGCCCTGATAGCAGAGCCTGCATCCTTCGCTGAGATTTTTCGGGAGTTTATCCTTTGCCTTCGCCATTGTCACGCGGCCATTTCGTTCAGCCGGGCAAGCGTTGCCTCGCGGCCGATAGCTTCCAGGAACCAGCCGAGACGCGGACCGCGGTCGGCACCGAGGAAGGCCCGGTACACTGCCGTGAACAGTTCCTTTCCGGTGATGCCGGCACTTGATGCGGCGTCATAGACGGCATTATGCAGGACGTCCGCCTTCCACTCTCCTGCGGAGACTGCGGCGGCGTAAGCGGCAACCGCCGCCTTGACGTTTGTCGGCTCGGCTGCGGCCACTGCCGGAAGAGCGGGCTGGATTGCAAACTTCACGTCGTCTGGGGCATACCGTTCGAGCCACATCTTTGCCCGGTTTGCCTGATCCAGTACCGCGTCCTTGTCCACGATCTCGTAACCGCTGCGTTTGAGGATGTCGAAGATACCGTCATCGGTCTGGGCGATCTGAACGACCGTGACCATGTGACGGAACGGAATCGTGGTCTGCGGGGAGGCGATGACCGAGAGCTCGTACTCGCGTGACTCGCCGGAGGCTGCGGCACGGTCATACTCGTCGATTAACCGGAGCAGACCCATTCCCGGATCAAACGCGATGGTCTTGTCCGGCTTGGTCTTTGCGATCATGAACCGGAGCACTTCGGGCGGGACGATATCGAGCATGTCGCGGATGGTCAGGACGACACCTTTGGAGGAGTGCATCTCGCCGCGGCCTTTCAGGCTGATCCATTCATAGGTCACCGGGATAGGGGCTTCATAGCCGTAGATATCTTTGGTGATGTACCTGCCGGTGTCGTACGATCCTCCGGGGGAGGCATGGTCTTTGCCGAACGGTTCGATGGTGACCCCGTACACCGACCAGCGCATCGGCCAGTCCACACGCCAGACGAGTTTTCCTTCACCTTTGGAGTAGTCGGAGACACCCTCGTGTCCGCAGGAGCACCGGTAGGTTACGGTGTGCTTCTCGGGATCGTGGGAGAGAATGGTTGCCCGGGAGATGATACCGCACTTCTCACAGATCGGATAGTACGGTGTCCACCCCTCCTCAAGTTTGCGGCCGGAGATTTTTTCGAGCGTCTCTTTGATCTCTTCTGCGTGTTCCAAGGCAGCCTTGATCTGTTCGGTGAACATGCCGGAACGGTAGGCTTCACTTGTCCGGATGATGCGTGGGTGAATGTCCAGCTCCTCGATTGCGGAGAGGAAGGGGTCCAGGAAGTGTTCGGCGTAACTTTTGTGCTTGCCGCAGGGGCAGGGGATGTCCGAGACCGGCCATCCGATATATTTCTGGTATGTGTCGGGGAGGAACGGATAGACTTTGCGGAGGGGATCGAAGTCGTCTGCGACATAGACGAGTTCTGCGTCAACACCACGGCTCTTGAGTGCCTTATAGATCATGTCGCCGGTCATGACTTCACGCATGTTTCCAAGGTGGATTGGTCCGGACGGGGTGATTCCGGTGGCAATAAGCTGGTGTCTGTCGGCCGGGACCCGGGAGGCTTTGGCGTCGGCCCAGTGAATTTTTTCGTTCACGCTTGTGTACTCCTCTAAATGTATAATTGATATATATGTGCTCTCAATTCAGATATATCTCTTGATTGCCCGCATCGGAAGAGCGGCATCTTTAAACCGGAACAGGGATACTCTGAATACTATGCGGTACATGTACTACTATCAGACTCCCGTCGGAAAAATCGGTATTGCCGAGGAAAACGGTGCCATAACTAATCTCTGGTTTCCAACTGATTCACTGCCGGTCACCGCTGATCTCTGGGAAACACCTGTTCTCAAACGTGCAGCAAAACAGCTGACCGGATACTTCGCCGGGGGGCGCCATCCTTTCACCGTCCCGCTTGCACCCCAGGGAACCGCGTTCATGCAGAGCGTCTGGGCCGAACTGCGGAAGATTCCCTACGGTGAGACCCGAACCTACGGAGAGATTGCCTGTGCTCTCGGCAAGCCAAACGGTGCCCGGGCGGTCGGCATGGCCAACAACAAAAATCCGGTACCGATTCTGATCCCCTGCCACCGGGTGATCGGTAGGAATGGAAAACTTACCGGTTACCGCGGAGGGCTTGCGGTAAAAGAAAAGCTCCTCACGCTGGAAGGCGTGCTGCGGTAACAAAAAAAGAGTTATTCCAAAATATTGTACAGCGTATCGCGGCGGGCAAGTTGTCTTCCCATGTCTGCACACAGATACTGCATATCCTTTGGGTCGAAGAAGTCCGCCTCCTCTCCGGCACCTGCGGTCCGTGACAGTGAGTCCACAAACATGGTTCCGCCGACATCGTTTCCGCCGGACAGGAGACCGAGCTGTGTCATTTTCTGACCGATCTTCGACCACGGCACCTGAATGTTTTTCATGTTGTCCAGAAACAGCCGGGATACTGCGGTCAGAAGAATGTCCTCACGTCCGGTTGAGCCGTAGGTGACTCTGCCGTTCTTTTCCAGCGGCGTATTGTGATGCAGAAACGCGAGCGGCACGAGTTCCGTGAACACCTGTGTCTCGTCCTGCAGCTCCCGGAGAATCGAGAGATGATGTGCCCGCTCTTCGGGAGTCTCCACCGATCCGTACATGATCGTCGAGGTTGCCTTGAACCCGACCTCATGCGCCTCGCGGATGATCCGCAGCCATTCGCTGGCCGGAATCTTCTTCTCGCAGATAACCTTCCGTACCGAGTCCACTAAAATCTCCGCAGCCGTTCCCTGCACCGATCCAAGTCCCGCCTCTTTTAGACGCATCAGCGTCTCCTTCGTCGTCAGCCCGCTCTGGGATGCCGCAAATGCAATCTCATCCGGGCTGCACCCGTGCACATGGACTCCGGGAATCTCCTCACAGAGCGTCCGGATCATCGTTTCATAGTTCTCAATCGTGAACCCCGGATGAACGCCTGCCAGATAACAGACCTCGGTGACCTCCTTCTTTGCCGCGTCGCGTGCATGTTCGCGGAACTCCTCGTCCGTGAAACAGAATGCATCCGGGTCGGTCGGTTTTCGTCCGAACGCACACAGACCGCAGCGGTTCTTGCAGATGTTGGTCATGTGCAGATTCATGTTGCGGACATAGGTGACGATGTCCCCCACAACCTCCTCGCGGCGTTCGTCGGCTGCCGCCGCAACTTTCCAGATGTCACGGCCGGTCAATCGGAACAGGGATGCTGCCTCCGTCTCGCTCATGCGTGATCCGGCCGCCGCATCGTCAAGAATCCTGTGCAGCTCTGCGTGAGTCAGTCTCGGTGTAGTCATCTTCGTCCACCTTTCTTCTGAGACTTTCTGATTGTTTTTCTGTCTTTTTCTTTCTTGCGGCTGTAGAGTTCCCAGATGATCAGGAGAATGACAACGACTACGGCAACCTCCCAGATGTGCAGCGGGAGGTAGCCGACCAGAGGAATTGCAAACAGTGCCTTTCCGACGATCCATTCTTCTTTTACCGGCTGCATCACGCCGATATGCGAGAAGGTGTTGCCCTGATCAATGGTCGGATTGTGATCGCCTTTGGTGATGTATCCGGCATGCGCCGCGTCACCGGTGAAACCCATCGCTGCTGCGGCTGACGCGTTGATCTCCGTGAGTGCCCGGTGAATGATCGGTGTCACCTTTGCATTGCCGTTCGGCTGGTAGATGATCACATCCCCGTAGCCGTTGAAGGATTTCACTCCGGCTGCCTCCGCTTCGACTGCTGTCATGAGGGGGCCGAACCGGTTCTCTTCCACCACAAAGATCAGATCGCCGACGTTCATGTTCGGCACCATGCTTCCCGACTCGACCGCAACGATCGCCGGCCAGGTTCCTGACACACCGAACAGCACGCCGCCAATCACCGCAACGATGATGACGACCGAGAGAATATCACGGATAAGACTGATCTTTGGATCGTCCGATTTCAGTTTCCTGAGAAGAGAGGTTTTTTGCACATCGTCCGGATCTGCATGACTCCCTGCTTTACTGGTCGCCTTTGACATAATGCTGTATCTAACTAAGTCATCACCGGTATAGAAGTTTCCCGTCATACGGGTGTTGCCCGGAAAGTCCTGATATCCACGATTCGTACGGCAGAGCCCGTGCGAGTCGTGGGATGATCCGAAAATAAAGGTGCAAGCGCCCGTTACGAACTGAACCATTATAGCTCTCGGTAACCAACCGGATAACCACAACAATGGTAGAACTCACGATAAAAAAACGCCACGCGATAAAGAAGAGTCAGCTTTCCTCTCTCATGAAAAAACTGGGGGAGAACATCGGCGGGGATGCCGCTCTCTACGACGCCCCGATGATTGAAATTGCCGAGACCGCCTCCAAGTTCAACATCTATATCATCGACAAAAAACCGCTCATCATGGAACAGGATACCTGGGCGTTCCCGACACTCCGGGGCGCGGTCCTTCGTCCCTTCTCCGGTCGCCGGATCGTTGTCGATATGGGCGCGGTTCCTTACATGATTAACGGCGCAGATGTTATGCGGCCTGGAATTGTTTCCGTAACCGATGATGTCGTTGCGGGAAGTCCTGCTCTTGTTGTGGATGAAAGTCATGATAAACCGCTTGCCGTCGTTATTCCCCTGTATGATGCTGCGGAAATTATTGCGCTGGAGAAGGGAAAAGCCGCAAAGAATATGCATTACATCGGCGACGAGCTCTGGAATCTTGAACTCTGAATCGGGATCATACCAAAGCATTAAATAAACAACAAATAAACTATTTTTCATATGGGATTTCTCGACGGAGTTTTCGGATCAAAGAAGGACACCCTTACTGAAGATGAATACATGAAGCTTGACCTCGCCTCGTATGAGGGAGTTGCAGGTGCCGAGGAACCGGCGGTCATGTACGTGAAGGTTGCAAGCATTGCCGACATCAAGGACTGTCCGCGTGTCAAGGACGAGGTCTATAATAACAATATTGTCATCGTCGATATCACCAAGCTCAAGCTTGACAAGATTATGTTCGACCGTGTGATGGGCGACCTGCGTGCCGTCTCCAAGGATGTGAACGGGGATATCATTGGTCTTGGCGACCAGCGGTACGTCATCATCACCCCGACGGGTGTCCGCATCTCCCGTGAGAAGATCGGAGGCATGTAACCTTAATGCGTCAGATTGTTCCGGGGCCCTGCCCCGACTGCGGCAAAGAGATCGAGTATATTTACGATACGGAAAATATTCCCTATTTTTCCGATATTCTTCTGCTGAGCGGTGTATGTCCGGACTGCGGATTCCGCATCACGGACACGATGGTCTTAAACGATCACGAGCCGTGCCGCTGGGAACTGAAAGTGGAAACTCCCGAGGATCTGGATGCCCGTGTGATTCGCAGTATGCAGGGCGAGATTGATATTCCGGAGTTCGGAGTAAATATTCATCCGGGGCCTGCATGCAGCGGGTTTGTGTCCAACATTGAGGGTGTGCTGATGCGTGCCGAGGATGCGATCCGCCGTGCTCTTCCTTCCTGTGAGGGAGAGGAGATCGCCACTGCAAACGAACTGCTGGAAAAGATCGGGCAGGCACGTGTGTCGGAACTTCCCTTTACGGTGATCATTTCGGATCCGTCCGGGAACTCCGGGATAGTCTCGCCGAAAGCGGTGAAAACAAAGCTTGATGTGGAGCCGCAGCCGGACGGATGTACGATTCATCCTCTGGCATAACCTGTTTTTGTATTATGGATTCTGTATCAAAGCGGCACGTCCTGACGGATGATGAGGGCACGCGTCTGCAAAAACTGATCGAAACCCGTTCCTCTGATCCGCGGCTTGATTCTCTGACTCTTTCCTATATCGAAAAGATTTCCGGAAAGAAATGGATGGACGAGAGTGTTCTGGAAAAGATCCGGATTGCGATCACGGCCCAGAAGGATTCTTACTGGAAGGAGGGTGAGCGCCGTGTGGTGCAGTACAAGGGCGGCTACAGTGTGCTCGGCTATATGGCGTACCAGATGCCCGGATATGTTGCGGAGTTTTCGGAGTTTTTTCTCCGGCTTCTTCGCGAGGGACTGATCCGGGATCATATCCGCATTCTGGATGTGGGTGCGGGTCCGGGTACGGTTGCGGTTGCGGTCGCCCGTGTGCTGGAGCTGTGCGACGGGGTCACGGCGGAAATTGTTTCGCTGGAACGCTCCGAGGTGTTTCGCGAGGCGTATCAGACGATCGTGCCGGCGTTTGTTACAGCCGCAGGTGATCGTGTCACGGTGCCGCGCCCGATCGCTGCCGACATCACGGAGATGATGCCGGAAGGCGAGTTCGATCTTATCGTCTGCTCGAATGTGATAAATGAGCTGGCGGTTTATGGTGATGCAAAAACCGATCTGATGCTGCGGCTTTCGGAGCGTCTTGTGCCGGACGGAAACCTGATTCTGCTTGAACCGGCAGATCTTTCGAACGCGACAATGCTGCGGGATCTTTCCCGCGATCTGAAGCGCCGCGGTCTTACGCTGTATGCGCCGTGCAATGATATCCGGGGCGTGCACTGTACTGTTTCTCCCTGCTGGACGTTTGCAACCTACGCAGACATCCGGCCGACGCGGCTGATGTTTGCGTTAGGCGGTGAGGAGGAAAAGTTCCGGTTCGTGAACACGGACGTGAAGTTTTCGTATGCAATTCTCCGCAAAGATGGTCACCGGCGCTGCGGCTACCGGGTGCCCGCTGCGGCGAAGCGGGCACGGCTTTCCCAGCTGAAGAAACACGCGGGCAAACGTATTCACGTGACCGTGTCGGTGATGTCCGCAGAGATCGGGGATGCGAAGAACTATCTGTATCTCGTCTGCGACGGAACGGGAGATACCCCGACGTATGTTGCGCTTCCTGCGCATCACCGCAATCCCGAACATGAGGCGCTGCTGTCTGCTCCGTACGGGGCGGTGGTTGCGATCGATTCGGTTCTGGTGCGGTTCAATGCGAAACAGAACGCCTACAATCTGCTGATGGGTCCGGAAAGTTTCACGCGGCTGATTGTGGGTGTTGCGGGAGCGTCCGCCCCGGATAAGATTGCGGCGCTGAAGGAGAAGTATGGGCGGGGCAGTGCGATGAAGAACGGCGCCCGTCCTCCGGTTCGCCGGCGAAAGCCGGACGCGAAGAAAAAATAATTTTTTTTGGTGGCCCTGTTGGTGTTCAGTATTTTTGCGTAGGAATACGACAGGGCAATGTTTGCCACTTAGACAGTCCATGAGTTTGGGCAGGGATTTCTATCGAGGAGCTACAGGGTGAGTTCCAGTTCACATAGCAAAGCATATGGTTGTAACCCAATGCTTTTTTGAAAAGCATTGGGTTACCGTATGGTAAATTGGCTTCAATGAAAAATGGAATCCGTGCACTGAAGGAAAAGTATGAATTGATCGGGTCAGTATGTGTTTGATGTTTGGATCACTCAGCAACCTGTATCTCCCAGCTCATCGCCGCCCCGCCGCCGATCGGCTCCAGCGTCACCAGGTACTCGCCTGCCGGCACCGGTGCAGTCACGGACCAGATGTTTACGCCGTCATCACCCGCAGTAACCGGCACGACGCCGGACCATCCGGAAAACTCCTGAACCGATCCCTTCGGCTGAGCCGTGAAGTACGGCTCAATGGAGACGGCCAGCTCCTTTTCGGTGGAGAAAAGAGTTGTACCGGAGAGGGTGATCATCCCGTTCTCCGGAACATACCCGATCGGCTCCGCAGCCGAAACACGGAACAGTCCGGCAAACCATGCCGCGATCTGATCCCAGATACCCGGTTCCGGTGTGGGTTCCGGCGTCGCGACCGTTGTCGGAACAGTCGTCGGAACTGTGGTCAAAACCTCGGTCGGCAACGCCGTAGCTGATGTACCGCCGGAAATTCCTGCACTCATCGAAGGCCGTCCGAGAGTTACCGTATAGGTCGAGTAGGACGCGTCCCGCAGAGAGTACCGGTTCGCCGGCCGGTCCACCGCAAAGATCGTATAGGTTCCCGCATCCAGCCGCCCGGACGTCTGCCACTTGTAGCTCCAGCGTCCGTTGCTCACACTCCGCGACACAAACGTGTCCGGATCATCCGTCACCGCGGCGACCGACGGGTTCGACAGCTTCGCACCGGCTGAAGGAAGGTTTGGCCCGGTCACAAACAGATACACCTTGTTCGTTCCGGGAGCAGCCCCGGAAAGCTCCACTGTCGATCCGATCGCATACCCTCCGGAGGATTGTGTCGGCCTTGGCGTTGAAACTGCCGTCGCACTCACCGAGCCCCGTGTCACCGACACCGACGTCGTGTCCGAACTTGAACCGTCCGAGACCTTGAAACGGAGGGTCGACGGATCGCCGCCGGACGTTGTCGTATACTCCACGCGGGCACGGCCCGAGGAGTCCAGCTTCACCGTTGCGGAGTCTGCCGACCCCGACACATCCGGCTGCCCGGCAAGAAGCTTCAGGTCAGGCCGATCGCCCGACGTCAGCGACAGCGTCACCGTCCCGAGCAGATCACCTCCCGAGATGGAGAGCGTAAAATCATTTCCGGCAATGACACTCGACGTCCCCGACAGACTCAGATCACTTGCCGCAGCAGCCGGGATAAAAACTGCCGCCGCGACAAGAAGGAGAAGAGAAAGTATCTGATATTGTCTCATTATGAAAAAATAGTGGACGCAAAAGATTATAGTGTTTTGGATTACACCGTGACGTCCACCGCGACCACACCGTACACATACGGTTTGTTTATGTCAAATGTCTTCACGCTTGCCGCCCGCGGCAGCATCACCGTGACGACACGCTCATTTGCCGGATAAATCCGGTCGATCTTTGTCACATACGGAATCCCGGCACTGACAACCTCTTCATAGCTTGCCGGCGACCAGCCGTTCTCAACCTGATCGGTGTTGTACACAAAGAACGTATAGCGGATGTTGTATCCGTCTTTGCGGAGATCCCGGACTGCAACTGCCTTCATCGTCAGCTCAACGTTACCTGCCTCCTCCGTGGATTTCTTTGCCGTCAGCGTGTAGGTGACACCCGGTGTGTCCGGCAGAATCTTCACCGACTCAAGCGGCGCCGGGGTCTCCGTCGGTGTTGCGGTGGGTGCGGGTGTTTCTCCGCCGCCGTCCGGATTCACGCATCCTGCGGCAAACATCAGACAGCCAAGCAGCAGAATCACTGCAAACAGATGTGAATATTTCATAGAAAACTATCAGCGGGAAAACAGATAGAAATTGTGGTAAAAAAATTAGTTGATCTCAACACCCTGCAGCAGAACCCTGTGCTCCGGAATCACATGTCCCACAACCTTTGCACCGTCAACTATTGCCAGAATCTTCGCAACGCTTGCCTCGGGCACGATGAATGCAAAGCCCATGCCCATATTGAACGTCCGGTACAGCTCGTTCGTCTCAAGCTCACCCTTCTCTTTGATCCACTGCAAAATCTCCGGAACCGGCATAGGATCATCGATGGAAAAACCGTACTCACTGATACGCAGGAAGTTTAAGAGACCGCCGCCCGTTACATGGCACATACCGTGCACCTCGACCGCCCGGCAGACGTCCAGCACCTCGGAGTAGATACGGGTAGGTGTAATCAGTGCCGACCCGACCGTCTTTCCGGACGGGAGCTTTACCGCGTAGCCGCCGTTCTCGGTTGCCACTTTGCGTGCGAGGGTGTAGCCGTTTGAGTGAACACCGGTACTTGCAACACCAATGATCACATCGCCCGGCGCAATCTTCTCGCCGGTGACCACACGGTCGCGGTCCTGCACGCCGAGACACGTTCCCGCAAGGTCAAGACCGTTGATCATACCCTTCAGCGTTGCCGTCTCGCCGCCGACGATGTTCATGTTTGCAAGCTTTGCGCCCTCATTTAACCCGACACCGATCTGAATCATCTGTTCGGTGTTGATACCTTCGGTTGCGATGTAGTCAACGAACGCCACCGGTTCGATGTTCATCACGTACATGTCGTTGACGTTCATCGCAATGCAGTCGATACCGACCGTTGTCCAGTCGCCGAGATCATCGGCGACCCGCATCTTCGTCCCGACCCCGTCGGTGCAGAGGGAGAGGACTTTGGATCCGAAATCGATCAGGCCGGCGAAGTGACCGACACCGCCGAGCATACCGTGCTCGCCGGATCGTTTGTAGCTCAGCTGGTGAATCAGTGCCTTGACGCCGTCGGCCTCAAGGTTGATGTCAACACCCGCGTCCTTGTAGGAATATTTTTTACTCATGCTTCTTCCTCTTCTTCCAGATGATACTCTTCGTGAATTGCCCGCACGGCTTTTACCCCGTCCGCCTGCTTGACCACAAAGGAAACGTTTACCTCTGACCCTTGCGAGAGCATCATCACGTTGATACCGGCAACGCCGAGACCATGGAAGATACGTCCCAGGGTTCCGCAGGTTCCTGCCATTCCCGCACCGACGATTGAGACAACCGCAACGTCGCGGTCAAAGTCAAACTCACGGATGAATCCCTTCTGTTTTACCTCGGCAAGAGCGGTGAGTGCTGCATCCAGCTGTTCCTCGGTGATGATCATGGAGATGGTCATCTCAGATGATCCCTGCGAGATCAGCATTACGTTGACACCGGCTTCCGCCAGTGTCGTGAATATCGCACCGGCAACTCCGGGCTTGCCTGCCATGATGGCGCCGCCGACTTTGATGAGGCAGCTGTTCTGTATCAATGATATTGCTTTCACAATTCTCTTGTCTGCATGCGGCTCGCGGATAACGACCGTTCCCGGATGATCCGGGTTGAAGGTGTTTTTGACGCGGACCGGGATGTTCTTCTGCATCGCAGGAACCAGTGCCCGCGGATGGATAACCTTTGCGCCGAAGTAGGACATCTCCATCATCTCAAGGAAGGAGATGGAGTTTATCACGCGTGCTTCGGGAATGAGGCGAGGGTCGGTGGTCATGACGCCGTCCACATCGGTCCAGATAAGAATCTCGTCGGCGTCGATTCCTGCACCGACGATTGCACCCGAGTAGTCGGAACCGCTGCGGCCGAGTGTGGTGACCGCACCGTCCGCCGCACAACCCATGTATCCCATGACAACCGGCACCTGTTCGGTGAGGAGTGCGCCGACCCGCGCCTGAATGCGGGCATAGCTTTCGGGAAGTGCCGTTGCGCCGTTGTGGACGCCGTCGGTCAGAATGCCTGCGTCGCATCCGCTCATGTAGCAGCTCGGGATACCGGCCTGCCGGAGTGCGGCACTGATGATCGGTGCGGACAGCCGCTCACCGAACGAGATGATGTAGTCCTTGGACCTTGGGGTGAGTTCACGGAGGTTGTGAACGGCGAGCAGGATATTGGCAAGCTTCGTGAGACGTGAGTCGAGGTACTCGCCGATCTCCTTTACATAGTCCGGTGCAACCGCCTCCAGCACCTTCATGTGGCGGCTGCGGATCGATGCGATGAACGCGTCAAGGGCGGGTTTCTGTTTGCAGTTGATGACCTCTTCGGCGGTTGCGATCAGCTGATCGGTTACGCGGGTCATGGCAGAGACCACTACGGCGATTTCGTTTCCGGCATCGCGGGATTCCTTGACGATCTTGACCACATTGGCAATGCATTTTTCATCGCCGACGGATGTTCCTCCAAACTTCATTACGAGTCGCATCGAATTTAGCACCTGTGATAATAATGTGCTATCAGGTGGGCGTTGTGAGGTGATATAAATTGTCCACGCAGGCGGAAGGGCAAATGAAAAAAAGAGTTAGTTGGTGTTCTTGCGGTACACGTTTAAGCCGATCTTAACGTCGTGTTCCGGGACAATCGGCTGGTTGCCTTCGGTCGAGGCGATGATGACGGACTTTCCTGAGGAGGAAACCCCGTACTCTTTGGTGATGTCAACTTTAATGGTCAGGATGTTTCCTTCAAGTTTCATTTCAACATTTTTCATATGAATACCTCACAGGGAAATTATATAGTCTTTTCTGCAAACCTTCAAAAAATATTACCGCCGGGCAGGCCCTGCATCAGCGAATCCCTGGCGCTGGCCGGTTCCGGCGAGCTTTGTCATATCCTGCGGACGTGTCAGCATCAGTACCGCGTTGACCGCGTGTTCGCGTGTCCGCTGTTCCAAAAGCCATGCAAGCTCTGCATCATCTTTTGCTTCGTCTTCGTGAACGAACACCTCGATGATGTGTTTGTTGGTCATCAGCTGCGCCATCATGATTCCCTGCGATGCTTCATGGGCGCAGATTTTGTCCTGATCTTTTCCGCCCGGCATTCCGAGTGCCATGACGATGTCGCATTTTTCCTCTTCGATGAGTTTTTTTGCGGCAACCGGGAGATCCTTTACTCCCGGAACGGTCACGCGGATAATGCGGGCGCTCGTGTGCTTCTTCAGTTCGTCAACGGCAAAGGCGCCCATGTTGGCGCGGGCGAACGTTGTGTCTGCAACACCGATGATCATGAGGACAAAACCTCGACTGCAGCGGCAAGACCGTCGCCCTCGAGTTTGTATCCGGCCTTTTTGAATGCCATCTGCACAGCCGCAACGGTTGCGAGAATCTCCGGTGTGTCGATGATACCCATGTTGCCGATACGGAAGATCTTTCCTTTGAAGCGGTCCTGTCCTCCGGCAAACTCAATGCCCATCTTCTTGCAGGCGCCGCGAATCTGGGAGTCTTCAATACCTGCCGGATAGAAGAAACCGGTAACAGTGTTCGATGCTTTGTGCAGCGCGTCAACCTGCGGTACGGGCGCAAGTCCCCATGCGGCGCCTGCGGCACGAACGGCGGCGGACATTTTGTGGTGGCGTGCAATGCGGTTTTCGATTCCTTCCTCTTCGATGAGTCTGCATGCCTCGCGGAGTGCGAGGAAGAGCGGCACGGCAGGCGTCGTCGGCGTCTCCATCGGGTTGCCGTCGGCGGATTTTTTTGCCTTCTTTAAGTCAAGGTAGAAGGGACGTGTCTCGGAGAGGCGATCCCATGCACGCTGTGATACGGAAACTGCGGCAAGTCCTGCTGGTGCTGCAAGACATTTCTGGGAGCCGACGATTGCAACATCCGCTCCCCACTTGTCCGCCTCGACAACGTCTCCGCCAATTGAGGTGATGGCGTCAAGGATGAAGAGTGCGTCGTACTTGCGTGCAAGTTTTCCGACCTCTTCTGCGGGGTTGAGGATTGCTGCGGAGGTTTCGTTGTGGACGAGGGTGACGACTTCCGCGCCGTTCTCCAGAGCTTCTTTGAGTCCTTCGAGGTTTAACGGGTGTCCCCATTCGGATTCAATCATCACGGACTCACCGTAGATTGCGGCAATCTGGCCGAGCCGCTCACCGAACTTTCCGTTGACCAGGGATGCAACCTTCTTGCCTTTGGCAAAGGATCCGATTGCGGCTTCCTGTCCTGCGGTTCCCGACCCGGAGAGTACAAGCATATCGTTTTTGGTGCCGAACACCGGTTTTAAGACGCGGACAATATCTGCGTAGCAGTCACCGAACTCACGGCTCCGGTGGTTGATTGCCTGTTTTGTCATCGCGTTTCTGACGGACTCCGGCATCGGAACCGGTCCCGGCATCATGAGAAGTGTTTCGTTATACATGGTATCAGGGCTGTTTGTACATATATGTGAAGAGACAATACTTATATGCATGGCAGATGTTGCAGTTATTGCCGGATCGGCATCAGATAAGGCTATTATCGATAAGGTTGTGAATACGCTCGCGCAGTATGCCCTTTCATACGATATGCAGATTCTCTCCGCCCACCGCGATGCGGAGAAGCTGGACGCCTATGTGAAGAAGAGTGATGCGAAGGTGTTCATCTGTATTGCAGGAATGTCTGCGGCGCTTCCGGGTGTGGTTGCGGCGAGAACCACAAAGCCCGTGATTGGCGTGCCGGTGTCGGGCAAACTTGCGGGCGGTCTTGATGCGCTGCTCTCTATTGCCCAGATGCCGAAGGGAGTTCCGGTTGCATGTATGGCACTGGACGGCGGCGAAAATGCTGCGCATATGGCTCACCGGATTTTGTCTCTCCTCCCCTGACTGACAACACACATCACTTTTTTCTGGAATACTTTTGTTGCAGCAGATCAAATACTGAATATACTCATGCCCTCCCCTGACATTCTTGAGCGTGACCGTTCCGGCGTTCCCGTCTCCGTTTACGAACCCGGTTATGACACCATCTCCCGGCTCATCCGTGAAGCCCAGCGTATCACCGCCGAACTCAACACCGGATACCACGAAGAAGAGGAGGTGCGATCCCTCTTCTCCCAGCTGACGGGGGCCGGGGTTGATGAAACCTTCGGCCTTCTGCCGCCGTTTCATACCGACTTCGGAAAAAATATCCGGGTGGGCAGACGGGTGTTCATCAACTTTGACTGCGTCTTCATGGACCGTGGGGGAATCACCCTCGGTGATGATGTTCTGATAGGCCCGCGGGTGAATCTGATCACCATTAACCATCTGATTGATCCAAACAACCGGCGAACCACCGTCTGCAAACCGATCACAATCGAGGACAATGTGTGGATTGGGGCAGGAGTCACCGTTCTGCCCGGCATCACTATCGGAAAAAATGCCATCATCGGGGCTGCATCTGTCGTAACAAAAGACGTCCCGCCGAACACCATCGCGGTCGGTACACCGGCAAAAGTTGTACGGACAATCGAATAACCCAGGACTATTTTCCCGAATACCTGTCCGTATCATCCGGACAGAGATAAAAAAAGAAAATCTGCCGGTCGGCAGATTATCTCATCTTATGCAGTGGTCTCTGTTGCAACAGGCGCGGTGGTGTTCACCGGCGTGGTGTTTGCGACAACCGTCCCGTTTGCCGTCGGCTCAACGGTCGGCTCTGCTGCATCCTCGACGATGTACTGTGCAATCAGCTCTTTCCACTTCTCGGATGCCATCAGGTCCTTCAGGCCTGCGTTCATCAGTTCACGGAGGTCGTTGTCGTCCTTGCGCACAGCAACCGCGTAGTACTCGCCGGTCTCAATAGCATCGAGCATCGTGAACTGCGGCTTGCCCTGGATGTAGCTCTCGATGTTTACGTCATCGAAGATAACTGCGTCAACAAGTCCCTGCTCAAGAGCAACCATCGACATCGGGAAGGAATCGAACAGCTTGATCTTGCCGTCCTTTACCAGCTGGTTGTACTTCTCCTCACCGAAGAGTCCGCCCTCGTCTTTTGCCTTCTGCATCCACTGGTCTGCAGAACAGCTGCGCTGCACACCGATAACCACAGTGGCATTGGTGAACTGATCCATCGTTACATTAGAACCGGTCTTCACGGCAATACCCTGATTGACCTGCCAGTACGGAATGGTGAAGTTTACCTTCTCTAACCGATCGGGCGTAATGGACATACCGGAGTACACCATGTCAATCTTTCCGGTCTGCAGCGCCGGAATGATTCCGTCCCATGCAACACCCTGAATCTTGACATTGAATCCCTTCTGTTCTGCGATCCACTTCACGGAGTCAACATCAAAACCAACGAACTCGCTGTTGTCACCAAGGTACGAAAACGGCGGATATTCTGCATCAATACCAACAACATAGGTTTTTTTGCCGTCTTCGGCGGGAGTGTTCACACACCCTGCCATCAGGATGGCAAAAACAAGGCAAAGCCCTGCTGCCCCATACAACACTTTTTTATCCATCCTATAGTGATGGGAGTTAATCAATATAAATTACTTGCCGCGGGAAAAAAGAATTATTTCATATAGAACCAGCAGTGGCAGTGGCCGTCCGTTTCTATATCCTTTTCCGCTTCCCGGCAGGGACAGATATAGAGCTTGTCAACGTCGGGGTTGCCGCTTGGAAGTCTGCACGGACAGTACCGCTTTCCCCGCATCAGCTTGTTGCGGGCAAGTCCCTCAATGACCGAGTCGGCGATGGGCGTGTTCGGGTTCAGTATCCAGCCTTTCAGTTTTGCAAATTTCTCCGAGTCCGCACGGATCTTCGGGACAAGTGCGGCGATCTCTTCCGGGGATGGAGGGGTGGTCATGGAATGTAGTATTTCTCTGGGAGAATATCTGTTTTTGGTTTGGGAACGTTATGTTCTGCTGCCTGCAATCCTGTCCAGATCCTTTTGGATCAGTTTTCGCACACCGGGCCGGAGATGATCAATAAAGAGCACGCCCTCATGATGATCCTTCTCATGCAGGAATGCCCGGGCGGCAATACCTTTCAGCTCGCACCGGATAACCTCCCCGCTCTCGTCCAGATACCGGACCGTAATTTTTCTCGGGCGCCGTACCGGACGCTGGATGCCGGGAATGCAGGGACTTCCCTCCATATCCTCAACCGGCGTACCTTCCGTGAGTACCTCCGGGTTTGCACCGCGGATCACAATTCCGCCTGCATTGATCACAAACAGCCGGAGCGATACACCGATCTGCGGCGCGGAAAGACCCACACAATGGTTTGCGGTCATTGTGTCCCACATGTCGGCCAGCACATCCCGCACTTCCTGTGTCATCTCCGGTACGGTCTCTGCCGGTGCTGCAAGAACCGGATCGCCGTACAGCCGTATCTCCCGAATCATGGTATAAACTGTGCCGTACAGACCCATACTTTTTTCGTATCGGGGGGCGGGCAAACTGTTTTAGGAAAGAATGCGAAATGAACTCACATGCAGATTGAGTACCTCTCCCCTGACCATGCTCTCCTGACCGGTCCCGGTGTTTTTGCCGATGCCTACTGCCTCGACCTCGGAGTTGCCCGCTTGATCTTTGCAAAATCCTCTGCCGGGTTTGTCGGCTGCGGATTTTTCGATCTTGCCGTCTTTGAAAAACTCAGCATTCCTGCGGCAAAGGTTACCGGCATCTTCACCATTGAAGATCTCCTCAAATCCCCTGTTTCCGCGGCAACCCCTGCTGCCGTACTTCGCGGGGCAAAAACCGGTGTGACCGGTGAAGAAGCGATACGCCGTCTTTGTATCTCTGACCGATGACTATTTCATCTTTGCGAACGATGATTCATTTGTTATGAACAAATTCTATCTTGTGCTGGTGCTGCTGGCCGCAGTTGCGGTGCTGGCTGCTCCTGCGGCGGCTGAGGTAACACTCGGCGGTTCCGTAGGCGGCTCCACGGCGACGATCAGTGTGACCTCATCGCCGTCCGGTGCCGAGGTCTATGACGCCGGAACGTATCAGGGCACAACCCCCTGTAACATCATCGTACATACCACGGCAACCCCGATCGATCACGATATTGTTGTTTCCAAAAACGGGTACTATGATTACCATCACTACATCGGTGATGTGTACACTGATCAGTACATCACCGTCAATGCAGTCCTGACCCCCGTGGTCCTGACCGGATACCTTGATATCTCTTCCTCACCGTCCGGTGCAAATGTCTATGTGGACGGTATCTACAAAGGAACCTCACCGCTCGTGGCCTCGGTCGATGCAGGCTCCCATTCGATCCGCATGGAAAAACCGGGCTACGACACCTGGTACGGGACCTATCGTGTTTCTTCCGGAGACACCGCGCAGGTATATGCTTCTCTCGGTCCGTCCGTTACCTACGGATACATTAATGTCCACTCAACACCGTCGGGTGCGAACGTGTACGTGGACGGCACCTACCGCGACAACACGCCGGAAGTGATCAGCGTTACCGCCGGCACCTCGCATGAAGTACAGGTCGTGTACTCCGGCTATGAGGTATATCAGCAGACGGTGACCGTCAGTACGGGCAGTACTGTTTACCTTGATGCCAACCTTGTCACCAGTTCCGACGCCTATCTGAAGATTGCGTCCTCTCCCTCGGGGGCTGCGGTGTATGTGGACGGCAACTACTGCGGCAACACCGGTTACTCTTCGGGAAGTTCAATGAACTATATGAGTATCGGTCCGCTTACGGCGGGAACACATGCGGTTATGCTGAAACTGGACGGTTACAACACCTACACCTCAACCGTGACGTTGTCTCCCAACGAGATCCGTACCATGAGTGTAACACTGACGCAGAGTGCACCGACACCGTCAGGTAATGCCGGTCTCCATATGGCGTCAACTCCTTCCGGTGCGGAGGTATATGTGGACAACGCCTTCCGCGGGTACACGCCGGTATATCTCTCCGACATCTCCGAAGGCCGGCACACGGTGCTGCTGAAACATACCGGCTACAACGACTGGACCGAGTATGTGGTCTTCACTGCCGGACAGACGGTGGAAAAGGATGTGACCATGTCTCCGGCTTCGGTTCCTCCGGCGCCGACACAGTCACCCTTCCCGGTTCTGGCTTTCGCGGGTCTTGCAGCCGCCGCGGTATTTGCCGTCCGGCGGATGTACTAACTCCTTCTTTTTTCTCCCGACCGACATCTTAACAACGTTCCGGCGCGAATTGATTTTCTATGAAGCACACAGTTCTCCCGCTGCTGTTTATCCTGATTGCCGCACTTTGCATCGTCCCGGCTGCTGCAGATGAAGCACCGGGCTATATCTCGGTGACCACCAGCCCGACCGGCGGTCAGGTGTACATCGATCACAAGTATGTAATGGACGCTCCCGGAACCGCCGAGGTCCGGCCGGGCAGTCATCTGGTCAGCATTCAGTCCTCGGAGTACTTCACCTGGTCGGACGAGGTCTTTGTCCGTTCCGGTGAGACCACGAAGGTTGATGCGGTGATGCATTTCTATAAAGGTCCGGGCTCGATCGGGATCACCTCCTCCATGCCCGAGGTTGATGTCTATATTGATGACATGTACTATGCGAGTGTCAAGTCCGGAACTGTGACCATTCCGAATCTTTCTCCGGTTGAGCATGATGTCCGTGTGGTGAAGGCCGGGTATCACGACTTTACCACGACGGTTCAGGTGCTCTCCGACAAGATTGTGGGTGTGTACTCGGATCAGACAAAGGATGATCGGCAGGCTGGTATCCGCGTCCATTCCGAACCTGCCGGTGCGGTGGTGTTTCTGGATGACGACTATGTCGGAATCACCCAGTCCGGGAAGGAGTGGCTGCAGATATCGGGAGTATATCCCGGATCGCACACGCTGAGCCTTGCAAAGGACGGGTATGTGATTTCCACGATCACCAAAGAGTACAAAGCAGGGGATGTTGCGGATGTCCGTGTCACGCTTCAGCCGGTTCCGGTTGAAACCGTCACCGTCCCGACCGAATCTCCAACCGGCACAGCTGCTGTTCCGACAGCTACTGTTCCCCCCGCGCCAACCAAAACCCCGGTTCCGGTTGCAGGTTTGTTCCTCCTCGGTGCGGCAGGTCTGCTGCTGTCTCGCCGGTAACCAAATATTTTTTCTCCCCCGACACGCGTTTTTATCTTTCCGGCAGAACCATTAGTACAGTATCAGAGGGGATCCATGGGTATCGAAAACAGAAGCGACTGTCATGTACTCGTCATCGGTTCCGGCGGTGCGGGAATCCGCGCCGCCGCAGACGCATCCGCTGCGGGTGAAACGATCATTGTGTCAAAGACCATCACCGGTAAAGGCGGCTGTACGGTCATGGCAGAAGGGGGATACAATGCCGTTCTGAAATCCGCAGACTCCGTTGCAACACACTACGAGGACACGATGAAAGGCGGGGCCTTCCTCAATGATCCCGCACTTGTCGAGGTTCTTGCCCGCGAAGCTCCCAACCGCATCCGCGATCTGTTTACGTGGGGAGCGGTGTTTGATCTCACCTGCGAAAACGAGATCGCCCAGCGGCCGTTCGGCGGTCAGCGGTTTCCTCGTACCTGCTACGCCGGTGATCATACCGGTCATGAGATGGTGATGACGCTTCTGGAAAAACTCCGGGGTTCCCCGGTTGAGATCCGGGATGAACTTACCGTCATCGATCTCCTGAAGGATGGCGATGCGGTTTCGGGTGCAATCACCTGCGATCGCGAGGGGGAACTCGGTGTCATCACTGCGGACGCGGTAGTGCTTGCAACCGGCGGTGCGGGTCAGGTGTATGATACGACGACCAACTCCACCGCAGGGACCGGTGACGGCTATGCGCTCGGATACCGTGCGGGAGCGGAACTTATTGATATGGAGCAGGTCCAGTTCCACCCGACCGGCGCGGTGTATCCCTACGATACCCGCGGCCGCCTCATCACCGAGGCTGTCCGGGGTGAGGGAGGTTTCCTCCTCAACGCCAGGGGTGAGCGGTTCATGGAAAAGTATGATCCGGCCCGTATGGAGTTGTCCACCCGCGATGTGGTTGCCCGGGCAATTGCCACCGAAGTTCTCGAAGGACGCGGCACCGAACACGGCGGCGTCTGGCTTGATGTAACCCATCTCCCGAAAGAACAGATCGAAACCCGTCTCCCGGTCATGCTTGAACAGTTTCTCAAGTTTGGTACCGATATCAGAACCTGTCCGATGGAGGTTGCGCCGACCGCCCATCACTTTATGGGCGGTCTGCGGATCACGCCGGAGGCGCACACCACACTGCCGCATCTCTTCGCCGCAGGCGAAGTGACCGGCGGTGTACATGGTGCAAACCGTCTCGGCGGTAACGCCCTTGCCGATACACAGGTGTTCGGTTGTCGTGCGGGGCGTGCTGCCGCCGCAGTGCAGCCTTCCGCGAAACGTGCTGCTGATGCGGATCAGATCGCATCAGCCGAGGAACGGATCGCGCAACTGTACGAAGGACAGGCGACGTCTGCGGAGGTTCGCCGGTCGATGAAACGGATCATGTGGAACAATGTCGGCATCTACCGCAACGAACTTGATCTGAAGGTTGCCGAACGCGACATTGCAAAACTCAGGGCGACGCCTCTTTGTATTTCCTCGCCGCGTGAGATCAGTGACGCGGTCATCACGGAAAATATGCTGCTCGTTGCGTCTCTTGTGATCGACGGCGCACTGCTCCGCCGCGAGTCACGCGGGGCACACACGCGGACCGATATCAAAACATCGTGGACGAATGAGACCTCGCCGTTTGGTCACACGTTCTTCTCAAAGGCGAAGTCCGGCATTGAGATTCTGGAGGGACGGCTGTGAAGGTACATATCTCGCGGTTTGATCCAAACACGGATGCTGTGCCGCACACGGAGACGTATGATGTCCGCGTTGAGGACGGGGCAAGGATTCTCAATGTTTTGGACGCGGTGCGGGACGAGGTCGATCCGACACTCGGCTACCGCCACTGCTGCCGTGCCGGCCAGTGCGGCTCCTGTGCCGTCCGGATCAACGGAGAACCGGGACTCGCCTGCATGGAAGAGGCACACGAAAACGACCTCATCGAACCGCTCGAACTGCCCCGCATCCGGGACCTCATCACCGACATAGCGCCCGTGATGGCACAGCTCGCCTGGCTGAATCCCGGAGTGGCCGGGGGCGATGCCCCCGTCTGCGGCTGTGAGGTGACGCACGAAACAATTGAGGAGATCAAACCCCTGCGCGAATGTATCGAATGCTACAGCTGCATCTCATCCTGCCCCGCGTTTGCAGCTTCCGAGTATGCGGGTCCGACTGTCATGCGGCAGGAACAGCGGCTGAACCTTGATCCGCGGGATTGTGGTGACCGCATCGAAGAGGCGATCGCAAAAGGACTGTTTGCCTGCACAACCTGCCACAAATGTGTGGAGGTCTGCCCGAAGGGAATCGAGACTCCAAGAAAAGCGGTGGAAAAACTCCGGGCCGAGGCTGCGAAACGGGGTCTGTCTCTTCCGGCGCACCGGGCGCTTGCCCGGCTGGTTGAAGAGACGGGACGGTCGGTCGAGCGGAAGGAGACGCCGTTCCTCGAACGCGTGCCGAATGTCATCGAACCCGAAGGCGAAGTCCGTGCCACGGTCGGGTTCTTCGTCGGCTGCATGTTCAACGGCAGAGTGATTCAGCCGGCACTGGATGCGATGGAGGTGCTTCGCAAAAACGGTATCCGCGTGGTCATCCCCAAAGATCAGGTCTGCTGCGGGTCGCCGCTGATCCGCACCGGTCTTTCCGGTTTTGTACCGGAGTTAATGCAGCGCAACATTGCGGCATTCGTGAAAGCCGGGGTTGACACCGTGCTCACCATGTGTGCCGGATGCGGCTCGACTCTCAAAAACGACTACGACACCCCGTTCCGGGTCGCCGACATCACCGAGTACCTCTGCGAGATCGGATTTGTCCCGCCAGAGAAAGTTGCCGGAACCTACACCTATCACGACCCCTGCCACCTGCTTCGCGGCCAGGGCATCAGCGAACAGCCGAGGGAACTCCTGCGAAGCGTTGCAGAGACCTTCGTCGACCTGCCGGCACGCTGCTGCGGTGCGGGAGGCGGCGTGAAGTCCGGTCATCCCGAGGAAGCCGCCGCCATCGGAGCCGTTCGTGCCGAGATGGTCAAAAAGACAGGAGCCGACTTTATTGTGACCGTCTGCCCGTTCTGTGAGTTCCACCTGCATCAGGTAACGGGACTCCCGGTGAAAAATATTGCAACGCTGCTGCTCGAAGGATACCGGAGATAAGCGGCTTTATCATCTCTTACCCACCACTAACTATAAAGCAGGTAATCCTCATGCGTCAATGTATGGACTCTCCCAATCTCCACCGCCGGCTGAAAAAAATCATCGGACAGCTGAACGCAATCGATAAGATGATCGATGAGGATGTGCCGTGCGAGGACATTCTGATCCAGATCAATGCAGCAAAGTCGGCGATGCACAAAGTCGGGCAGATCGTGCTTGAGGGTCATCTGAACCACTGCGTAAAAGACGGCATCGAACACGGCGACGCAGAAAAAACCGTTGCCGAGTTCGCCAAAGCAATCGAGCATTTTTCGCGGATGAGCTGACAGGTTCATCCTCTCTTTTTGTAGTATCTGAAAATCAGTTTCATTCCCGGACGTTTTTCAGAACATACATATACCCATACCCCCATAAGTATATCGGGATTGGTGCTACAAATGTTTGAAAACATGCTATCAAAACTGCGTGACGAAGAGACCCGGACCGTTCTGTTCATTCTCGTCTCGGGCGCGGCAGTTTTGATCAGTTTCCTCTGGGGAAAAGATCTTCCCGCAGACCCTGCCTGGATTGCAATCATTCTCTGCGGCATTCCGATCATCATCGAAGCGGTGACCGGACTTGTCACCCGTTTTGATATCCGTGCTGATGTTCTGGTATCCATCGCGCTCGTGGCTTCCGTTCTCATCGGCGAAACATTTGCCGCTGCGGAGATTGCTGTCATCATGCAGATCGGATCCTATCTTGAAGAACGGACGGTTGCCAAAGCACGCGCCGGTATTGAAAAACTGATCAGCCTCACACCTCCCGTCGCACGGATTGTGCAGAACGGCGAAGAAAAAATCATTGCCGCAGACACAGTACAGACCGGCGATGTCCTCCGGGTATTACCGGGCGAGACGATCGTCTCCGACGGCATTCTTCTTTCGGGATGCACATCCATCGATCAGTCGGTGATGACCGGCGAATCTCTGCCGGTTGACAAACAGCCGGACGACGAAGTCTTTTCCGGAACGGTCAACCAGTTCGGATCGTTTGACATGCGTGCGACGAAGGTCGGCGAGGACAGTTCCCTTGCAAGAATGATTCGGCTGGTCGAGTCTGCCGACGCGGGTAAAGCACAGATCGTCAGAACAGCCGACCGCTGGGCGACCTGGATTGTTGCCGCAGCCCTTACTGTTGCTGTTATCACCTATCTGGTTACCGGCGACATCCTCAGATCCGTTACCGTGCTTGTCGTGTTCTGCCCGTGTGCCATGGTACTTGCAACGCCTACGGCAATCATGGCCGGAATCGGCAATGCGACAAAGTTCGGCATTCTTATCCGGGAAGGCGATGCTCTCGAACGACTGAGTATGGTCAGATACCTGATGTTTGATAAAACCGGAACGCTGACCTACGGAAAACCGGAGGTTACGCAGGTGTGTTCCATCAATCCGGACATCTCCGAAGAGGATCTGGTATCGCTTGCCGCATCCGCGGAAATCAGATCAGAGCATCCTCTTGGAAAATCCATCGTTCGCCGGTACACCGGACAGCACGGAACTGCGCCGCCCCAGCCGGATACATTTCTGATGCTGCCGGGCAGAGGAGTTGTGGCAGAGTGCGGTGCGGTTCCGGTTCTCGTCGGAAATCCGAAATTGTTTGCCGAACAGGATGTTTTCCTCCCGCCTGAACTTGTCAGCGCGGCTGATGCATGTGTCCGGAACGGAGCAACAATCATGTACGTTGCGGCAAACAGCCGGCCGGCGGGGTTCATCGCACTGGCGGATCAGATGCGGGAGGATGCCCCATCGGTGGTGAATGCAGTTCGGGCAATGGGTGTCTGTCCCGTTCTCCTCACGGGTGACAATCAGACAGCCGCCGCCCGCATTGCAACGGCAGCGGGCATCTCCGATGTGCATGCAGAATGCCTTCCGGCCGGAAAGCTGGAGATGATCGACCGGTATCAGGAAGACGGCATCAGGGTGGCAATGATCGGTGACGGCGTGAACGATGCTCCGGCCTTGAAACGGGCATTCGCCGGAGTTGCTATGGGCGGGATTGGCAGTGATATCGCGGTGGACGCGGCGGATGTTGTTCTGGTACGCGACGATCTCAGGTACATTCCGCATCTGTTCGGTCTTGCAAAGAAGGTGATGCAGACCATCCGGATCAATCTGGCGCTCGCGCTTCTGATGAACTTCGTGGCAATCGTTCTTGCGGTGACCGGCAGTATCGGCCCGATTCTGGGAGCACTGATTCATAATGTGGGATCGGTGCTGGTTATCATCAACTCGGCGCTGCTGCTTGGCTGGGAGCGGACGAAAAAGTAACGTCCGCAATATTTTTTGCTGCTCTGGTCAACTGATGAATCATCTATGCAGACCGTTCCGGCAAAATCCATCCTCTCCCCCTACCGGGAATACGGATGGTTTGCCTCAAACTACACGGCAAACCTCTACCGTGGTTGTCCGCATGCCTGCATCTACTGTGACTCCCGGAGTGCGTGTTACGGCATCGACGACTTTTCCGTTGTCCGGGCGAAGGAGAATGCACTTGGTGTTCTTGAACGTGAACTGTCCAAAAAGAAACGGAAAGGCACCATTCTTACCGGTGCGATGAGTGATCCCTATAATCCGTTCGAGCGCGATCAGGAGCTGACGCGGGGGTTTTTGCAGCTTGCCGACCGTTACCGGTTTGGTGTTGTTGCGATCACCAAATCCGATCTCGTCTGCCGCGATGCGGATCTGTTTGCTGCAATCGGTGCTCATTCCCCCGCGGCGGTGAACATTACGATCACCGCCGCAGACGATGTACTCGCAAAAAAGATCGAGCCGCACGTCCCGCGGTCTTCGGATCGGTTCCATGCGATCGAAACACTTTCTGCGGAAGATATTGTGTGCGGTGTCATTCTTCTGCCGGTACTGCCGTTCATCACCGACACGAAGGAAAATATTTCCGCGATCGTCTCTCGTGCCGCAGAGGCGGGGGCCGCCTTTGTGTATGCGGAAAAACATTTTGCCGTCTCGCTTCGCGATCGTCAGCGGGCGTACTTCTACGACCGGCTTGATGCCTACTTCCCCGGTCTTCGCGAACGGTATGAGAGGGAGTTCGGCGATCAGTACTGGTGCGGGTCGCCGGACACCGGACTGTGGGACTTCTTTGCACGGGAGTGTGAGGCGGCGGGCATTCTCTGGCGGCATGAGGAGATCGATTCCCTGCTCAGCCGTCAGGCCACGGACACGCAGTCAACGCTGTTTTCGCCCTGAGTCAGTAGTAGTTTCCGTGATCCGCATACGCCTTCCGGCGGATCTCGGCTTCCTGAAACATCCACTGCTCTATCTCTTCGGGATGCATCTGTCCCCGGCGGACAAATGTGTCCATATTCCGCGGGAAGATTACGATTCCTTTCTTCTGTTCAACCCCGGCAAGAATTATTTCGGCTGCATCTTCCGGCAGAATTGCATCCTCCGGTGGTGCGGCATCACCGAAGATCGGTGTTGCCACATTGCCGGGGCAGATCGTCGTCACCGCAATTCCCTTGTGGGCAAGTTCATACCGCAGCGCCTCGCCAAGACCGGTGACGGCATACTTGCTTGCGCAGTACACCGCCTGATACGGGGGGGCTATCACACCTGCGAGGGAGGAGGTGTTTACGATATGGCCGAATCCCTGCTTTTCCATAATCGGAAACGCCGCATCAATGCCGTAAATAACTCCCCAGAGATTTATGTTGATGACTTTCTCCCACGTTGCAAGCGTTACCCGCTCAAACGGCATCGTCGCGCCAATACCTGCGTTGTTGAACAGGTAATCCAGCCGCCCGTTCTCCGCGGCCGCGCTGCGGATAAGACCGGCAATCTCCTCCTGCCGTGTTACGTCGACAACAGCACATCTGGCATTTGACTGTGCCTTCATCTTTTCGCGGGTTCTCTCAACATTGTGTTCTGAGAGATCGGCAAGATACACAACCGCACCGCGTTTCAGCAGCGCCTCACCAACGGCAAGACCGATCCCCGAACATCCGCCGGTTACAATACAGATTTTTCCTGCAAACGCTTTGGTCATCCCTGCGTACCTCTGGCCAGTACGACGGAGCGCAGTTCCTGATTCATCTCCTTATCCTGCACAAACCCGTACAGTCCCGCCGCAGTGATCGGCAGCCAGGCAAAGATCTCGTCGCGGGAGATACCGCTGGCCGCGGTGTATTTTTCCAGGAACAGTTCTGCCATCCGTTCGGCAAGCTCTTCGGGCATGAGGTACTTTCCCAGATACTTATAGTCGAGATAAGTCCGGCAGGCATCCGAGGCCGCAGGACCGGAGGAGACCTCCGCCCAGTCAAGAATACTATAGTTTTCGCCGTCCGACTGTACGTTTCCGGCATGGAAATCCCCGTGACAGAGGGAGTGCCCGTCCGGCAGAGTGCCCAGCAGGTTCAGCAGTTCCTCTTTCTCTGCATCGGTGAGCAGGGGGTTGTACCTGATGTTCGTGTATAATGTGCTTTTTTTCATCGGGAGGAAGGTTTCAGGGATCTGAATCTGATGCATCTGTACCTGCAGAGGAGTTAGTATATCCATACACGCTTCCGGTGTTATCTCTCCGGTGAGGAGAAGTTCTCCCAGACTTCTGCCTTTGGCCCGGCCCATCTTCAGTACATATCGTGAGCCGCACTGCTCAATGCCGTACACTTTGGGAACCGGCAGGTCAGACTGTTCCACCTGGGCCATCAGATAAGCTTCATGGAATATCTCCTGTTTCGCGAATCCTTCCACGTAAATTTTTGCGACAACATCATCTGTTCCACAGATCAGTGCCGTTTTCCCGCGGCCCAGGATATTTCCGTATTTTTGTATAAATGCTGTTTCGTCCGTCATCGGGTTTTTCTCCGGTCAGATAGTATGTACTACGGATTTTTCTTATTTATTGTTTTTGTATTTGAAATTCGTTCTCTATATAGGGTTATTCATATGTGTCAAAATCTATAATACGGAAAACAGCAAAAAGACCTAACCATAATGAATGGTGATATCCGGCTTCTGCAGAAAAATACTCTGCCGGCTGAAGTGGTTGTGCTCCTGCTGATGGGACTTGTGATGCTGATTCTCGGCGTTCTGCTTTTTCCTGTGTATGCAGGTCTTCTTCCCTACTATGAGGAAGGGTTGTTCGGTCTTTTGATCATTGTTGCGGCTTTGCAGATACTTGCACTGGGAAAGTCTCCGTTCGGGGATGTGCACCGGAGTCTGCCGGTGGTTTTGTTCGGCGTCGCAGTTGCGGTTTTCGGCATTGTTGTCTGTTTCATTCCCGGTCTCTTCGGAGATGTTCCGCGTCTGCTGCTGATTCTGTTCCTCGGTTTGGGCGGGGCGGTGCAGCTGGTACAGATGTATCTGATGCGTGAGGAGGAGCGGGTTCGCAGGGCAGCTGATCCGCTTCTTGGGAAACTTGCTGTTCTGCGCACTACGGTCTATCTCTTTTCCGTGGTTCTCGCAGTCATTCTGATCTTCCAGAGTCTGGTTGCCGGGCTTGTGATGTGTATTGCCGTGCTTGGGTACGGAGTTGCCGGTACTGCTCTTGCATGTGTGCTCCGGCAGGTGTATCAGAAGTATCCGCAGACGGAGCCTGCGGGTTCGGTCAGTCTGTCGATCGGAAATGTGATGCTGCTTTTGATCGGTGTGTTCATGGTTGTTCTGGGTGTTCTGCTGATTCCGGTGAGCCTTGGTCTGCTGCCGTTCGCAGCAAGTGCCCAGCTTGGTCTGCTGCTGGTGATCTTTTCGATGCAGATGATGCTTCTTGGAGAGACGCCGGTTGGTGTGTTTTCCCGGACGCATCTGGTTGTGGGTGCCGGCTGTCTTCTGGGAGTGGTCGGAGTTATCTGCTGTCTCATCCCGGACGTTCTGCTGGTGATTGCAACGCTTCTGATTGCAGGCGTCAATATTCTCGGCGGTGTTCTCGGACTTGGCAGAATCGCGGTGATGATGAAGAGTGCTCCGGCGACGGATGTGCCGGTTCCCCGGTTTGTTCTTCAGATGCTGGTACTGCAGATCGTAATGAATGTGTTAACGATTGTGTTTGGTGTCTCGATGCTTACAACAACGCTGATTCCGGGTCTTGTGATCGGTGCGGTTCTTGCGGCAAACGGCTGTGTGCTTCTTGCACTGCTGTTTCTGATGCGAAAAGCCGAACGGCTGCCGGCGGTCGCGGTCTGAATTTTTATCCCATTTTTTCTTCGGTAAGAGACAGGTTCCACGCGAGCACTGCTGCGGTGATCTCTCCGCGGCAGTGTTCGATCACCAGTTCTGCACCGTCGGCATACAGTATCATACCGGTGAGCTCGTCTGCGGCACAGAGCAGATGCTGGTCGGGGTGTGTGCCGCGCCGGATACCGCACCGCATCTCAATCCGTTCTGCGGCGGAGACGACGTAGGAGAGTCTGCGGCTTGCGGGATGATCTTTTCCCAGGGCTATCACCGGCGTGTGATACGTTTTCACCATCTCCAGCAGGTACAGGGCCGGTGCAATCTCGCCGCCTTCCGGTGCGGAGACGATGATGAGGTCGCCCGGATAGATGCCCTGTACGAGTTCTTCCGTGTCGGTTTCGATGATCAGCGGAAATTTTTCCCGGACGCATGCCGCGAGTAAAAAAGAGGAGCGTCCTCTGATGAGGATCGGGTTGTTCCCGGAAAACGGGATTCGGATCGTTTTTTCCATTGGTTAGATCTCGGTGACGTCCTCGGACTGGCAGGAGGGGCACATCGGATGCCTGCCGAGGCCGGTGAAGGTCTGACCGCACTCGTTGCACCGGTATTTTTTGCCTTTTCCTTTCAGAGGGTCGTTGAAGTCAACGTCGATTGGTCCGCCTGCGGAACACATACCAGAACATTGACGCGGGAGGTGATAAGTGTTACCGCACAATCCCGATATAGGGGAGGTTGCGGTACTTCTGATCCCAGTCCAGACCATACCCGACGACGAAGTCGTTGCCGATGGTAAATCCGATATACTCTCCTTCAAACGGAACGATGCGGCATTCGTGTTTGTCAAGGAGGGAACAGACCGCAAGCGACGCCGGTCTTCGTTCACGTATCAGCTCCTTGACGGCGGAAAGCGTTCTGCCGGTATCGATGACATCTTCTACGATGATCACTTCTTTTCCGGCAACTGAATCGACGGGGACATCCAGTTTCATGGTGATGGTGCCGGTCGAGGTTTTTCCTTCGTAACTCGCCGCCTGAATATACTCCATAAAAACCGGCACGGTCAGGCGCTTCGCAAGTTCGCAGGAAAAAAAACAGGCACCTTTGAGCGTGGTCAGAAGCGTCACGGACTTTCCGGCATAATCGGTATCGATCTGTTTTGCCAGTTCCCTGATGCGTGCATCGATCTTCTCCTCAGGAATCAGAACGTCGATAGTATCTGCCATAAACTCTGGTATGTATAGAACAGAACTTCCCATAATTCTGTCGGTGGCGTGGACGTTGTTCCAAACGTTTGGTCCTGTTCCGGAAATAAAAGAATCCAAGAAAAGACTCCACAGAAGATCGGCCAGATTGTTTTGCCCCTCCCAGAGATGTCAGGGAGTTGCGGGCACGTTCCGGTATGCACTCACGTGTATCTACATCATCGAAAATAATCTGTTCTTCTGGGTTTCCGTGAGGGAGAGTATTCATTTGCCGGTTTTGTTTTCTGTTGATTTTTTTCGTGGTGTACCATTCCTTTGCGGCTTTTTTGGTCCTGTGTTGTTCTCTTTGTGAAAAGTTGCAGTAACTACTGGTGAAACTATTTGGTGATTGAATCCTCTGACGATAGGATATAGCACCCCATGGGACATTAAAGTATCCTCTGACTTTTTTATACCAAAATATCTGCATCTTTTTAAAAAATACTGCTCCATAGCACACACACCTTCATTTTTCCCGCCATTCTCAAAGACAATGTCCGAAGATCATCGTCGCCCGGATATCGCGTAAATGTTCGTGTATCTGAACATTATCCGTTTGTTTCGTAATTTGAGATTCCTGCAGGATTCTATCCTATCGTCATAGGATTCAATCGGCGACGTTTTCTCCCCTGTGCCTGGTGGAACCAGTTTGGTTGAATCATTTGAGGTGATCTCTTGTTAACGAAAAGGACTGGATGTTCTGCGGCATGCGGCGCAAGCAGCAGCCGGGTTGAGGAGGAGAATACGTGCAGAGGGGGCAGTGCGATGAGAGGTGCAGGCATGGTCTGCCTCGCGGTGCTCCTGCTGTTGTGCAGTGCGGGTGTAGCAAGTGCGGCGTGGGACGGGACAGTGAATGCCACGTGGTATGAGAAGGAAATTGCCGCGGGACATACCGGCGATCCGGATAATCCGTTCCTCATTTATGATGCGGCGAGTCTTGCCGCTCTTGCAAACGAGACGAATAATAATCAGTCACAAAACGGTTTTTTCGAGAAACACATTCTGCTGAAAACGAATTTGGATCTGAACGGAGCTACCCATCTCTGGACACCGATCGGGAATACGACGGTGTTGTCACCCTCCAGTCAGATATTCAATGGCACGTTTGACGGGAACAATTACATCATCTCGAACATGAACGTGACTACTCCCTCCACTTCTAGCAATATCTATGTTGGTCTCTTCGGCTACGTGGAGGATGCAACGATCCGGAATGTAGGCGTGGTGAATGCGAACGTGGCCGTCTCCTCCTCCTCCGTTTCCGCCTATGTTTGTTCAGGCGGTCTGGCGGGATATGTTAAACATAGTGCTATCACGAACTGCTACGCAACCGGTGTGATCACTACCGAGTCCTCCTCCTCCTTCTATACCTATTCCGGCGGTCTGATGGGACTTGCCCACCACAGCAGTATCATCACGAACTGTTATGCAACCAGTGTGGTCACGGGCTCCTCCCACGCCGGCGGTCTGGTGGGGTGGACGGGAGATGTTGGCTACAGTACCACCATCATGAACTGCTACGCAACCGGCGCGGTAAGCGTCACTGCTCATTACGCCTATGGCGCAGGTGGTCTGGTGGGGGAGACCAGTGGTGGCAGCATCACGAACTGCTACGCAACCGGTGCAGTCACCGCAAAGTCCTTAACCTCTGCAACCTATGCCGGTGGTCTGGTGGGGCTTGCCAGCCAGATCAGCATCACGAACTCCGTCGCGCTGAACCAGTGGGTGAATGCGAGCAGCAGCGGCAATGGCCCTATCAATACCGGACGATTCATCGGCCATAATTCTGGCGCCACGTTAAACAATCCCTATGCATGGCGGTACATGGGACTTAACATCAGCGGCACCATCGTCAGGCCGGTTCCCGCAGGCGACAGCAATGCCACGAACGCGAGCACGGCGATGATCTGGGACAACCAAGCGTTCTATGAAGATCTCAGCTGGGACGTCACCAAAAACTGGACGATGGGTCACGATGCAGCCTATCGACTTCCGGTTCTCACATGGCAGTCCACCGGCCCAGTCGTGGACGCCTCGTATCTCAACATCACACATGCAGTCAACGCAACAGTGATCGGCACCGGCGGATCGATTACTCCCAGCGGAAAACAGAATTACAAAGACGGGGCATCGGTGACCTTCACCCTGAATGCGGACCCTGGTTCTACTGTTGACACAGTCACCGATAACGGCATCACGCAGTCCATCAGCAACAGCTATACTATATCCGACGTGGTTCAGCCGCATGAGATTATTGTAACCTTCAGGAGCAGTCCGGTCCCGCCCGTACCTCCATCAGGTGATTCCTCCGGCAATATGGACAACGCCTACCGCGTCCTCTTCGACACCTCCGGCGGCAGTCTCATCTCCCCGGTCACCGGTCTCTCCTCCGGCGACGTCATCACCGCACCTCCCGCACCGGTGAAGGACGGATACACCTTTGGCGGCTGGTACGCGGACGAGGACTGCACGAAAGCTTGGAGCTTCGCCGACGGCATTCCGGGCGACATGACGCTGTATGCCAAATGGATCGGCGGTGATACGCCTCAGGCGACCGCGAAAGCGACAACAGAAGCGACAACAGTGCCTGTCCCGACGCCGTCTCCTACCGCGTCCGTAACGACGCCGGTTTCGGCGGGCACCACCGCCGCAGGCGCACAACTGACACTCACACAGGCGCCGGCACCTTTCTTCGGGATGCTTGCGGGTCTCCTTGCTGCTGGTGTGCTGTTGCGGCGGCGGGAATAATTTTTTTTATCTCATCTTTTTTCCGGAGAAGTTGTGTACTGCTGAGTGGTGAGCGGGCAGGATGAGAAAAAGGAACCGCGAACAATTCTCAAAAAAATGCATCTGCATGAAACTCCTGACATTTATCTCATAGTCACAAGTCCTTCGACTCACACAACCATTCCGTCGTGTTCATCGTTTTGCGATCTCGTACATCAGGACCATGCCCGCAAACAATCTCAAAAAAAGAAAAAAATATTTATTCCGCGTGATAGTGCGAGAGCGGCTCGATCGTAATCTTATTCGACTTCATCGACTCGATTGCCTGCACTGCCGCCTCCGCGCCGAAGATGGTCGTGATATACGGGATACTGTAATCGATCGTCGCCCGCATAATCTGGAAGTGATCCGCCCGGGCGTTCTTGTCGCCCGGCGTGTTGATAACCAGATCAACGTCTGCACCGCGGACCATATCGATGATGTTCGGGGAACCCTCCTGCACCTTTCTGACCAGATTCATTCTGATATTGTGCTGTTCCAGGAACTTCACCGTTCCCTCCGTTCCGTAGAGGTTAAAGCCGAGGTCGGAAAGCTTCTGTGCAATCGGGAGGATAGCCTCCTTCTGCTCGTCGGTTACGGAGATGAACACATTTCCTTCCAGCGGCAGCTTGTTGTCCGCAGCCTGGCTTGCCTTGTAGAAGGCCCGGCCAAAGTCATAATCGATACCGATAACCTCACCGGTGGACTTCATCTCAGGACCGAGAATCGGGTCAACACCCGGCAGCCGGGAGAACGGCAGCAGGACTTCCTTGACGGCGACATGCTGAATCTCCTTCTCCTGATAGCCGAGATCGGCGAGCTTCATACCGAGCATCACCTTTGCCGCAATCTTTGCAAGCGGCAGGCCGGTTGCCTTGGAAACGAACGGAACCGTTCTGCTGGCACGCGGATTCGCCTCAAGCACATAGACCGTACCGTTGTGAATCGCGTACTGAATATTGATCAGACCGATAACCCCGAGAGACAGCGCAATCTTTCTCGTGTAGTCCTTGACGGTTGCAATCTGCTCAGGCGTCAGCGTCTGGGTCGGAATCACACAGGCCGAGTCGCCGGAGTGAACACCGGCCTCTTCGATGTGCTCCATGATGCCGCCGATCAGAACTTCCGTTCCGTCGGAGACCGCATCCACATCCAGCTCGGTTGCGTTGTCAAGGTAGCGGTCGATTAACACCGGGTGGGTGTTCGAGACACGGACAGCTTCCTTGATGTAGGTCTGTAACTCCAGCTCGTCATGGACCAGCTCCATTGCACGGCCGCCGAGAACATAACTCGGCCGGACGAGAACCGGGTAGCCGATCTTGTTTGCAATTTCGTAGGCTTCCTTCTCGGAGTAGGCGGACCCGTTTGCCGGTGACGGGATGTTGTCCTTTTCGAGAAGCACACTGAACCGGTTTCTGTCTTCGGCCACATCCATGTTGTCCGGACTGGTGCCCAGAACCTTCGTCTTAAGACCGAAGAGTTTGATCTCCTCCTGAATCGGGATGGCAAGGTTCACGGAGTTCTGGCCGCCGAACTGCACCATGACCCCGTCATAGTCCCCCTTCCGGAGAATGTTCACAACATCTTCCAGCTGCATAGGCTCGAAGTAGAGCCGGTCGGAGGTATCGAAGTCGGTGGAAACCGTCTCCGGATTATTGTTTAAGATGTGGACCTCAATCCCCTCTTCCCGCAGGGATTTGACCGCATGCACTGTACAGTAATCGAACTCGATACCCTGACCGATACGGATTGCGCCGGAACCGAGGATGAGGACTTTCTTGTTCGGCGTCTCTTTCAGTTCGCACTCCTGCTCCCAGGTGGAGTAGTAGTACGGCGTCTTTGCCGGGAACTCTGCGGCACAGGTATCGACCATCTTGTAGGTCGGAAGACCGACGAGTTGCTCGATCTTGTAGATGTTCCAGCCGGTGAGCTCACGGATCTCAGCGTTCGAGAAGCCGAACTTCTTCGCGGTCTTGACCAGCTCCTCGGTCGGGTGTTCGCGGAGCTCGAGTTCAATGTCCACGACGTGCTGAATCTTCTCTAAGAAGAACGGCTCTATCTGGGTGAGTGCGTGGACGTCGTCGATGGTCATGCCGAGGCGGAATGCGTCGAACAGGGTCGGGAACCGCTCGTCGGTCGGCCGGGAGAGGATCATTCTGATCTCGTTTAAGTCGGTGTGGTGGTAGATATCGGTGTCAAGGGAACGGAGTGCCTTCTTGAACCCTTCCTCAACCGTTCTGCCGATTGCCATAACCTCACCGGTCGACTTCATCGCAGTGGTGAGCGTCCGGTCCGCGGTCTTGAACTTGTCAAACGGCCAGCGTGCAACCTTCACGACGACGTAGTCGACGGCCGGCTCAAAGCAGGCCGGGGTTGTACCGGTAACGGTGTTCATGATCTCATCAAGCCGCAGACCGATGGCAACCTTCGCCGCAACACGGGCGATCGGGTAGCCGGTCGCCTTGGAGGCGAGGGCTGAAGATCTTGAAACACGCGGGTTGACCTCAATGACCCGGTAGTCGCCGTTGTTAAACGCGAACTGGATGTTGCAGCCTCCCTGCACGTTGAGTGCCCGGATGATCTTGATGGCCGCACGGCGCATGATGCCGAACTGTTCCGCGGTGAGGGTGAGAATCGGGGCAACCACGACGGACTCGCCGGTGTGGACACCCATGGGGTCGACGTTTTCCATACCGCAGATGATAATACAGGTATCTGCGGCATCCCGCATAACCTCGAACTCGATCTCGTTCCAGCCTTTGACGGACTCCTCGATCAGGACCTGATGCACACGGGACTTGGTGAGGCCGTGCTCGACGATCTTCCGGAGCTCGTCTTTGGTGGCCGCAACTCCTCCGCCACTGCCGCCAAGGGTGTATGCAGGCCGGATAATTGCCGGAAGGCCGACGGTCTCGTAGGCCTCCTCAAGTTGTTCCATCTTGGTGAGGATGAAACTCTTCGGGACCGGCTCGCCGATCTCCAGCATGAGATTTTTGAACATCTCCCGGTCTTCACCGTGATAAATTGCCTCAAGCGGGGTTCCGAGAATCTGAACACCTTCAAGTGCCCCCATCTCATAGAGTTCCGCGGTGAGGTTCAGGCCGGTCTGACCACCCATACCGGAGAGAATGCCGTCCGGTTTCTCCTTTTTGATGATCTCGGCGATGACCTCGGCCTTCAAGGGCTCGACATAGACTTTGTCGGCAGTTTCTGGGTCGGTCTGAATGGTGGCCGGGTTGGAGTTCACGAGGACGACTTCGATACCTTCTTCGCGGACAGCCTTACACGCCTGACTGCCTGCGTAGTCAAACTCTGCTGCCTGACCGATCTGGATCGGTCCTGATCCGATTAAAAGGACTTTTTTGAGTGTGGGGTTTTTAGGCATCGGGGATACCTCTGTACATGATGTCGTAAATTGGTTTTTCCGCTCCATCGTGAACCGCATCGTGTTCGGGGTGGAACTGTACGCAGTAGATACCGAGATCGTTGTTAACGAATCCTTCGACGGTCTGGTCGTTTACGTTGATGCAGGAGACTTCGCATCCTTCGGGGAGGCTGTCACCGACCACGGCGTAGCCGTGGCCCTGATAGGTGACGGCAACCGAGCCGTCAGAGAATCTGACCGGCTGGCTTGCGCCGCGGTGACCGAGTCTGAGCTTTTCGACCTCGCCGCCGAGCGCTGCGGCGATGATCTCGGTTCCCATGCAGACACCCTGTACGGGAAGAGTGCCGAGAATATTTTTGACGGTTGCAACGGCCTTCGGTGCGGCGAACGGATACCCGGGGCCGTTGGTGAGGAAGAGTGCCTGCGGATTGTCGGCGAGGATGACGTCAGCCGGTGTTCCGTAGGGATAGATATAGAGGTCTGCGCCGCGGTTGTGCAGGCTCTGCAGAATGGACTTTCTGCATCCGAGATCGAGCACGGCGATCTTTTTGCCGGTGCCCGGGATATGATAGGCTTCCTTGCAGGTGACATCCGGAATGAGTTCACGGGTCTCCTGCACGGGGGCGTTCTGGGCGAGGCGGACTGCTTCGTGTCCGTCGTCGGAGCCGGTGAGGAGAGCGGCACGCATGACGCCCTGCTCTCTGAGCTTGATGGCGAGCATACGGGTGTCGACTCCTTCGATTCCCATAAGTCCGTTTTCTTCGAAGTACTGACCAAGTGTTGGTTCGTGCTTCGGGAACTCGCAGAGTTCACGGACGATGGCACCGGCTGCGTGGACCTTGCTGCTCTGGAGCTGATCAGGGTTTGCACCATAGTTTCCCACAAGCGGGTAGCCGAACATTAAGAGTTGTCCGGCTGTGCTCGGGTCGCTGAGGGCTTCCATGTATCCGTTGGATACGAGGGTTACTACCAGTTCGCCGGCTGCTGTGCCTTCGACGCCGAAGCCGCTGCCGGTGATGATAGTTCCGTCTTCAAGTCCTAAGACCGCCTTCATGTTTTGTACCGTCTTATATGTCGGTTATGTGAGGTTATAAGGCTAATCTCTGATGTCTCTATGTGTAATTGGAAAAAATATAGCGAATTTCTATTATCTATTGTCTTTCATGAAATTATCAATATGCAATCCTTAAAATCTATATTTTCCCGGGCTGGAGATAATTTCCGGTATCTTCCCAAATTTTTTGTTTTCTGCGTTATTTTTTATACTGGCCGTTTTCATGCTTTTTATCTCTATTTTACGGAATATTTGTGGCCTTTTGTTTGTCTGGTCTGTAATTTTTTGTATTTTTCCAAAATTCTCATAGTATTCGCTTTAATCTGAATTTCACTTCTTTTTCCGGGTTATTATGAGGAGTGTTCGGGTGTTCCGGATGATTTTTTTGGGGGAAAGCACCTGCTTTTCTCTCTGTTTTGGAGGAGTGCAGGGTGATGGGGAAATAATTCTGCACTGGTGTTTTAGTAGTATATAAATTTTATAGTCAAACTCTCATATGTAACGGCGTGAACTTTTCGAAGTCCTGTGGAAAACGGTTTGATTCCTGATTATTTCTTTTTGCTTTTGTTTTTGTGATTGTACTGGTACGGAGCGGATCGGTTCATTTGTCCGGTTGAATCTTTCAAAAATTTTCAGTAACGATATGTTGGTACTGCAAAAAAGGGTGGGGATTACAGCAGCGGCGAGACCAGCCGGCAGATACCTTCCTTGAACTTGATCCATTTCGGACGGTTGTTGTACATCCCAACCGTCACCTGTGTGCACTTCTCCTCCATCTCCCGGAGCATAATTTCATCCATTTTCCGGCCGAACGCCTCATCGTACACGAATGCATCCGTTTCAAAGTTCAGTTTGAAACTGCGGATGTCCCAGTTTGCCGTACCGATCGCAGACGCTACGCCGTCGATGATCGCCGTCTTGCTGTGAATGAACCCGTTATCGTAGGTGTAGCCTTTAGCTCCTGCCCGGATCAGATCTCCGAGATACGAGTAGCTTGCCCAGTACACGAACGGATGATCCGGTTTGCAGGGGATGACGATCCGCACATCAATACCGGACCGAACCGCCATCAGAAGAGAGGTGAAGATCGTCTCATCCGGAATGAAATACGGCGAGTGGATGTAGATGGATTTGCGGGCGTGCCCGATCAGGCTGACGAATCCTGCATAGATTGCCCGGCCGGAAGAGTCCGGGCCGGATGAGGCAATCTGCACGCCCGAAGTACCGTACGGGAGATTGAGTGCTTCCATCGGGTAATACGGGCAGTTTTTGCTGACCGTTACGGGCGCGTCCGGAACCGCATAGTTCCAGTCCATGATGAACCGCGTCTGCAGACCGGCAACCGCTCCGCCGTGAAGCCGCAGATGTGTGTCGCGCCAGTAGCCGAACGGGCCTTTGCCAAGATATTCGTCACCGATGTTGAACCCGCCGATGAATCCGGTTTTTCCGTCCACGACGAGAATTTTCCGGTGATTGCGGAAGTTGATGCGGGTGTTGAGGAACGGAATTTTGAGCGGGAAAAAGATCGCAACCTGCCCGCCTGCTGCCCGGAGGTTTGCAAAGAACTCATGTTTTACCTTCTGCACCCCGACCGCATCAAAGAGCACCCGCACCTCAACACCTGCTGCTGCACGCTCGGCAAGGAGATCAATGATCTCGCGGCCGAGTTCGTCACCCCGCAGAATATAGTATTCCATGTGGATGTGATGCTCGGCGGATTTGATCGCTTCCTTGAATGCCGCGAACTTGTCCTCACCGTGGACATAGACATCAACTGCATTGTTGTCCGAGTAGGCGGCGTTGTCCTGATTGAGAAGAAGCGCCATGGTGCTGTCGAACCGTTCGATCCCCGGCGGCAGGTTCATGTCCTTTTCGAGAATTTTCCGGTACTGATCCTGTGCAACCCCGGCGATGCCTTCATCCGCGGTGGTCTTTTTGCTGAAGATATGTTCGCCGTACAGGTGTCTGCCGAAGAACAGATACACGACGAAGCCGACAATCGGCAGGAAGAGAATCAGGAGCAGCCACCCGGCCACTACCTGCGGGTTTCTTCGTTCGAGGAAGAGCAGGGTTATACAGGCGCCGATATCCACGAGGAGAATGATGAGAATGAAAAACCATGCAACTCCCTCGGCGATCAGGTTCAGCAGAAGATCAAACATACGTTACTCCCTATTGCATGTAGGGAGAGATATATTTTCCATGCGCACGCATGGATAGTAATGGCGTTATCCTACAAAGAGTTCTGTCGTTTCTGGGGCAAGGGGTTCTTACTTGCCGCAATTATTGCTGCAATTGCCGGTCTTCTGACGGGAGACGGTGAGTGGGTGGGTATGCTGTATCTTGGTGCGGCAGTTCTGCTGGTGCTTGCGGTGGTGTTTCTGATGATGGGGCGGATGATTCGGGAGGCAGAACCGCAGTAACCGATGTTATCTTGTTTTGTCTGCGTGGTGTGACGAACGTATTTCGTTGGTGTTGTTGGGAAACTGTTGGCGGGTTAGTGGTGATATTCTGTGTGTTCCGTGGTTCCCGCAAGCAAAACCAAAGAGAAAGACTCTCCCATACATTTTTTCAGAAAAATCCCTCTGAACATGTTCGCATCACCGGAACCGATCAGGTTCATATGCGAGCAGCACCCAAATCTTAGAACAGCTATGCCCCGGACGATTACGTTTTCCCGGAATGTGTTTCTCCCGCTGACGAATGTGTGTGCGAACGCCTGCGGCTACTGTTCCTTCAAGGCGCCCGTTGCCGACGGCTGCGTGATGCCCGCATCAGAGGTACTGGCAACGCTTCGCCGCGGTGCCGCGTTCGGATGCACCGAAGCACTGTTCACGTTCGGGGAGCGGCCGGAGAACGAACCGGGATTCCGGAGATATATTGAGGCCGCGGGGTATCCGGATATTCTTTCTTACTGCGAAGCGATGAGCCGGGCGGCGATTGATCTCGGGATGCTGCCGCATACAAACGCCGGTATTTTAACATATGAAGAACTCGAACGGCTCCGGCACGTGAACGCGAGTATGGGACTGATGCTGGAGACGACCGCCGAAATTCCGGCACACCGCCACAGTCCGGGAAAAGATCCCGGCGTCCGCCTTGAGATGATGGCCGATGCCGGAAAACTGAAGATTCCGTTTACGACCGGGCTTCTGCTCGGCATCGGGGAGACGGCGGCTGATCGTGAGGAGTCGCTTGCAGCTATCCGGGACCTGCACAAACGCTACGGCCACATTCAGGAGGTGATCATCCAGAACTTCTGTCCGAAGGAAGGAACAGAGATGGCGGGTGTTCCGGGTGCATCGCAGGAGGTTATCCGCGAGACGCTCCGGCTTGCTGCCGGTATTCTGCCAAAAGATGTTTCCATTCAGATTCCTCCGAACCTTGCGGATGCCGGCGGGCTTCTTTCCCTCGGGGTAACCGATCTCGGCGGGGTTTCCCCAGTGACGATTGATTACATCAATCCGGAACATCCCTGGCCGGCACTGGATGTTCTTGCAGAGATCGCCGCCGGATACGATCTGCGGGAGCGGCTGTGCATCTATCCGCAGTACTGCAACCCGGAGTGGGTTTCCCCGGAGCTTCTGCCGCTGGCGGAACGCCTGGCGAAACGGACCTATGGATAGTGTGTCATGCTAACACTTATCATGAAATCCGTTCAATAGATATGGCACAATGAAGCAGGGAGATCTTCTCTATCTGGGTAAGGCAAAGTCTGTCTATCGGACCGACAAACCGGATGAACTTCTGGTGGTGTTCCGGGACGACATTACTGCATTTGACGGGCAAAAGAAGAATGTCCTTGCAGGAAAAGGCGGGTACAATGCAAAGGTTACGGCATACTTCTATCCGCTTCTTGAAGCGGCCGGTATCCCGACGCATTTTCTTGCGGCTGTGACGCCCACCGCGCATCTGGTTCGCCGGCTTTCCATGATTCCGCTGGAGATTATCGTCCGGAATCGTGCAGCAGGATCTCTGGTGCGAAATTATGGTTTTGCGGAAGGCGAGCCTCTGTCCCCCCCGCTGATTGTGATGGATCTGAAAGATGACTCGCGTCACGATCCAATGATCAATGATGAGATCATTCTGGCACGCGGAATTGCAGCCGCTGAGGAGCTTGCGGAGATCAAGCGGCTGGCACTTGCAATCAATGCAGTTCTCCGGGAGAATCTTGCAGCAAAGGATCTGGACTTAATCGATATGAAGTTCGAGTTCGGCAGAGATGCGGCAGGCATGATCCGGCTGGGCGATGAAATAAGTATGGACTCACTGCGGTTGTGGGATCACGGTGCGGTCGGTGCGTCGCTGGATAAGGATGTGTACCGCAAGGAACTGGGCGACGTCATGGAAACCTACGCGATGGTTGCACAGCGCATCTGCGGTGCGTAAACATTTTTTATTCCGGGAAAAAGTTGCTCCCGTTTTTTTTTCAAAATACTGTCAGGATTATTTTCTGTTTCTTTCAGAAAAATTATCCGGCCTGCTCATTATCCCGATTTCATCTGTCGATCCCGTATCATTATATTTGAGCAGGTCGATCATCATATATCAAATGGGCATCTTCCGTGAACTTGCAAGTGTCGGGCACGACGTTGGCGCTGTTTTCCTCCTGATAGGCCTTGCAACTTTTCTGCCGCTCGGAGTCGGGGCATATTATCAGGAGTGGGATGCATTCTTCGTGATGGGACAGGCAACGCTTCTGTTTCTTCTTCTTGGTGCCGTCCTCCGTTTGCTGCCGAAGGGCAGCAAACCTGCACGCAACAGTCTGTCCATTGCAGCGACCGCCCTTATCTGGGTTTTTGTCAGTTTTCTCGGGTGTCTGCCTTTCCTCTTTACCGGCATGGGGGTGCTGGATGCAGCGTTTGAGTCCATGTCGGCATGGACGGGGACGGGTTTTACCCTTGCGGCAAATATTGAGGAATGGCCCAAAACACTGCTGTTCTGGCGGTCTTTTATGCAGTGGATCGGCGGTCTCGGCATTATCGCGTTTACGCTTACGGTTGCCAGCCGGTCCGGTCTAGTTGCCCGCGGTCTCTATCGTTCGGAGGCGCGGTCGGAAGCGTTTATGCCGAGTGTGATCGCGACTGCATTTCAGATGTGGAAGATCTATGTGGTGCTGACAGTCATCTCTCTTCTTGCTATCATGGCTGCCGGTCTGGATCTCTGGGACGCGGTAAACGTTGCCTTCTGTGCCATTTCCACGGGAGGTATGTCGATTTATGCCGACGGCATTTCCCATTTCCAGAACTTCGGGCTGGAGATGGTGGTAATTCCGATTATGCTTGCGGGTGCGCTGCCGTTCCGTCTGTATTATCTCGTCTATACAAACCGCTCGTTCAAGGAGGTCCTCTCCGACCGGGTTCTTCATCTGCTTGTTGCGGTTTTCTTCCTCGTTGCCGCGGTACTTACCTGTGATCTCGTGCTGTTTAGTGACTACACCCTGATTGATGCGGTGCGGGAGGGATTCTTTATGGCAGGGACGGCGATCAGTTCAACCGGGTTCCAGAACACAACGATGGCAGGATGGAGTGCGGCCATGATTCTGTTCCTTGCGGTGTTCACTCTCATTGAGGGAGGGTCAGGCAGTACGTCCGGAGGTATCAAGCTTGACCGCGTTCAGGTGATGTTTGAGGCGATGGTCTGGTGGTTTAGAAAGACGATTGTCAGTCCGCGTGCCTACATTCCGATGCGCCATGACGGAAAACCCGTTGCGGGGAAGGATGCCGATATGCTGATTGCAAAGTCTCTGCTGCTGATCATTCTGTATATTCTGCTGGTTGTTGCAACTCTGGTTATTCTTCTGCACGATCCCTACTTCTCCAAAGATGTCATCGGGACGATGTATGATGTGTTCAGCTGTATGGGCAACAACGGCAGTACGGCAGGTATGGTCGGGCCGGATATGCCGGATTATTCCAAAGTGGTGATGTATATTGCGATGTGGATCGGCAGACTGGAGATCATTCCGGTTCTTATTCTGGTCTGGGGGCTGTTCCGCAGATTTGAGTTGCATCTGGGAAGCGGGCCGTCGCGGAAGTGACGGGTACGTTTTGGGAAAGGCAGATTGCCACAAGTCAAAATATATGTGGCATGCGGGTCAAATAGGTAGTGAATGAGACAGATAGCCCTCTACGGGAAGGGAGGTATCGGAAAATCCACGACATCCGCGAACCTGTCGGCGGCGTTTTCGGAGATGGACCTGGATGTAATGCAGATAGGCTGCGATCCCAAGCATGACAGTACCCGGATGCTGATGCACGGACGCTGGATTCCGACGGTTCTGGAACAGATGTATGAGAGAAAGGATCTTACCGCCGATGATGTTATTTTCACCGGGTTCGGGGGTGTCCGGTGTGTTGAGGCCGGCGGACCGGAGCCGGGCATCGGTTGTGCGGGACGGGGTATTATTGCAACGTTTCAGCTGCTGGAGAAGATGAAGGCGCTGTACGGTGATGTGGTGGTGTATGATGTGCTGGGTGATGTGGTCTGCGGCGGGTTTGCAATGCCGATGCGGGACGGGTATGCACAGGAGGTGTATCTGGTGACAAGCGGCGAGCTGATGAGTCTGTATGCCGCAAACAATATCTGTAAGGCAATTGCCCGGCTGTCGCAGCGGAGTACGGCACGATGCAGGCTGGGAGGCGTTATCTGCAACTCGAAGAATATGGATAATGAACGTGAGCTGGTTGCGGAGTTTGCGACGCGGATTGGTTCAAATATGGTGCAGTTTGTTCCCCGCGACAAGGCGGTGCAGGCGGCGGAGGTGAACCAGATGACGGTGATTGAGCATGCGCCGCAGTCGCCGCAGGCGGAGGTCTATCGCGCACTTGCAAAGACGATTCTTTCCAATGAGAGTCTGCGTATCCCGAAAGCTCTCGAACTTGACGAGCTGGAAGATCTTGCCAGAGAATATTTATGAATCCCGGATGGCAGGGTGCACCTTAACCGGTGCCCTGTCGGTTGCCTGTTTTATTCCCGGAGCAGTAGCTGTGGTGCATGCTCCGCAGGGTTGTGTGCATCAGACGTTTTCGATGCTGCATGCGATGGCAAATGATCATGATATCTGGACTGTTCCGGAGATTATTGTTTCCGGGATCTCCGACCGTGAGGTGATCTTCGGCGGTGAGGAGTGTTTGTCCGATGCGCTGACGCGGGCTGCGGCGCGGTGTCCGGATCTGATTGTGGTGGTGACGTCCTGTGTTCCGGAGACGATCGGAGATGACTGCGGTGCGGTGTGTGCCCGCCATCCGTATGCGGACCGGATTGTGTATGTGCCGACGTCGGGATTTCTGGGCGGCAGTGCAAAGGACGGGGAGAGTGCGGTGCTTGCGGCGCTTGCAGACCGTGCGCCTGCTGCGGAGCCGGTTCCGGGGACGGTTGCGCTGGTTGGTGAGAAGAATCTGGAGTCCGAGGCGGATCAGAACTATGCGGAGGTGGAGCGTCTGCTTGCCCGGCTGGGTCTGCGGGTTACGGTGCGGTTCTGCCGGAACTGTGATTGTGCGACGCTGATGCGGCTTGGGACGGCGGCGTGTTTTATTCTGCGGGATGAACGGGCGGCGGATGCGGGGAAGAGGATCGGCGAACGGTTCGGCCGTCCGGTGCTGCCGGAATTTCCCCGCGGGTTGTCGGGCTGTCTTTCGTTTCTGCGGGCGGCGGGGGAGGCGTGCGGTGTTGCGGAGGAGAAGATTTCTGCGGCGGTTGCGGAGGAGCAGGCGTTTCAGGATGCGATGCTCGGACGGTTTGCAGGTCTTTGCGGGAAGGCGGTTTTTCTTGGTGCCGAGCCGTTTGCGGGTACTGCGGCGGTTGCCCGCGAGACGGTTGCCCGTCTGGGTATGCAGGAGCGTGCGGACGGGTTTTTGATCCGGCTGCCGTTTTATCTGCCCGTTGGCACCGCAGGTGTTGAGAAGATGCTGTATTTGTGGCGGCGGGCGGTGCACAATGGCTGAGAATGCGTGTGCAAATCCGGTCTGGCCGTGTGCGATGACGGGGGCTGCGGCGACGCTTGCGGGATTCCCGGATATTTGTGTGATAATTCACGGGTCGTCGGGTTGTTACTATTATCCGCGGTCACTGCTGAAGGTTCCGCTGTTCAGTACGTATCTGCTGGAGTCGGAGATTGTGTTCGGGACGGTTGACCGGCTGCATGAGGTGGTGACGGAGGTTGCGACGACCGGCAGGCCGGTTGCGGTGGTAAATACCTGTGTTCCTGCACTGACCGGTGAGGATTTGCAGACGGCGTTTGCAAATACGCCGGCGATGTTTGTGGATGCGCCGGGGTTCTGCGGGAATGCAGAGGAGGGAGCGGCAAAGGCGTTTGCGGCGATGATGCCGGAGGTTTCTGCAAGTCGGCCGGGCGTCAATATTGACGGGATTCATCTGCTGGATCTGTTCTGGCGCGGAAATCTGTATGAGACGGAGCGGCTGCTCGGGCTGCTCGGAGTTCCGGTTGCGGTGCGATTCTGCCGCGATACCTGGACAAATCTCCGGGCGGGGGCGGCACCGGTTACGGTTTCGGCAAATCCGTCGTACGGGTCAGGGGTGGGGGAGTGCTGCGGCAGTATGCTGTTTTTGGATATTCCGGGTACGGTTGACCGGCTGCTTACGCGGTTTCCGGATGCGGATGCGGATGCGGTGCTTGCGGAGCGGCAGCGGGCGGAGGAGCAGATGTTTTATTCCTGTGATAAGTATCTGCGGAAGTATACGCCGCCGGTCGTTGCGGTTGCGGCGCAGGGGAGTTATGCAATGTTTGCGAAGGCGATGATGGAACGGTACTTCGGTTCTGACGTGCCGGTAGTGTTTGCCCGCGACCGGGCTGCGGCGGGTGTTTCGTACTCGGTGAATTCTGCGGAGATCAACGCGGCTGTTGCGGCGGCGGAACCGGATCTGATCCTCGGTTCAACGTTTGAGGCGGCAGGGTGCCGGAGTGCGGCATTCTTCGGAATTACGCCGCCGGACCGGAGCCGTGTTTCCGTTGCTGCCCGGCCTCTTGCCGGGGTTGAGGGGGGACTGGTGCTGATCGAGGGGGCACTGAATGCGCTGATGAACCGGCATGCAGCAGAAGAGAAGAAACGGCGTTTCCCATAAAGATGAGTTACTATCTCATTTTTGGAATTTGTTTATGAGTGATGGAGGTTGCAGTGCTCAGTGCGCACTACCGGAAAAATCACGACAGGAAGAAGAACTTCAGGATCACAAACACAATCATCGCAACCGCAACCATCACGCACGAATGCTTTACGCCCGCAAGAGCTGATCCTTCACCCATCATACCCGCTACAATCCCCGAACAGAACCCGTGAATAACCACCGAATGATAAATCAGCCGATCATACAGATCAATCGAAAACCCGGAACCAACTCCCGGCATCGCCATGCCCGACCCGACCATGGACATACCTTCCCCGCCCTGCATCATCATCGGCAGGAACATCACCACCAGAATCGCCTGCACAAACACAAACACAAAGAATGCCAGATACACCACAATCACATACAGCAGCATATCCCCGCGGCGCTCACTCTTCAGCGTCACCATATTTTTCGCATCCTCCGCAATAATCTGCAAAACCTGCGACAGATTATTCGTAAAATGCTCGGCCTGTGAAACCAGAATCCCCATCCGGTCAATCGCCCCGATCCGGATATGCTCGCTGAACCGCTTAATCGCATCCGACGTCAGACTTCCCCACACAATATCCCGGTGAATCAGCCTGATCTCCTCCAGCATATTACTCTTTCCTCCCACCGCAATCAGCTCAATAGCCCGCGCAAGTGTCATATTATGCCGCACCGAAGACGCCATCTGATCCGCAAAATCCGGAATAGCCTCCTCGATCCTCCGGTGACGCCGCGAATAAATCGCATAAAATACCGCAAACGGAATCAGCGCAACCAGAATCCCTGCCATCACAATATCCTCCGAAGCCGTCACCCACTCAAGAAATGTCCACGGTGTCAGCGGAACCGTCACAAACAGGAAATACAAAATCCCTGTAACCACCAGCGCCGCGGGAATACTAAACAAAAACACCGTCCCGGGATGAAACATCATATACGTAACCGGTGACCGGAGAAACCGCAGAACACCTTCCCTTTCATCACGCTTGCGAAGCCGCTCAAACGCAAACGTCTCCGACTCATGCGGCATCACCACGCGAACCGACGAATATTCCGGCATTTCTTCCCAGATCCGCCGCTTCGTCTCATGAATCTCCTCCGACTTATCCTCATGCACCTCCGAGATCAGATCCAGCATCAAAAGAAACACCGCCGTCCCGAACGGCAGCATCACATAAATAATCAATGCAAGAATCAGCGGATTCGCGCTTGAGATCATTCCCATCACCATCACCACGATAATAATAAACAGCGGGCCCGCAACAAAAATCGTAATATACATCTCTGCAATAACGCCCAGCGTATTCAGATACACCTTCTGGGAAATACGCTGCTCCTCCCGCAGTTCCTCCACCTTCATCCGCAGATAATCATTTGCCGATCCGATCGTCTTATACGACGACAACAGGCCCGTCAGGAAAAACCGGAACTTGTCCGACGGTGTCGTCTCCGCAAGCCGCGAGATCGCCGTATAGAAATCCAGTGAACACATCCTGCAGTCAAACACCACCTGCCGGAACTCACGGGCGGCCTCCCCGTAATAATCCGCATACTTTGCAAGAGACTCAACCAGTGCATACAGATTCGGCTCCGACTTATGCAGTGCATACAGATACGTCGTCACATGAAACAGCGACAGGTCAATCCGCAGACTCCTGCTCCCGCACTCAACCACCGGCAGATACAATATCGCCGTAAACGCACCGTACGTAGCCGCAAGCGCAATGGAAACCCACACCAGAACGATAACCAGACCTAACGCAGGAAACACCAGGAAAAAGGACAGAGGAATAATCAGCTGCGACAAATACGCAAGCAGAAGAAACGTCGCAATACCCGACAGACCGCCGGAAACCAGCGCGTACTGGTACAGCCGCTCCGCCTTCACATGCATCCGGGCAGAGAAAATCTCCCGCTCAAGAGACTCCAGCTGTGCCCTCTTTCGCTCCTTCAATATCGCGCCGAACTGCATCATATCAACAGACTATCCAGATCAGCCTTCAGATTCCGGTGCAGTGTCTGCGCCATAATGCCGCTCTCCAAAAGCACGGACAGATCCTCCAGCGACGCAATAACCTTATCCGGCATAGAATAATACTTCCAGAGAATCTCCGACACATCACGGTAATCGCGAATCCGCTGATCAATCATCGCCTCAATCACCATCGCCCGGCGCTGCTGCTCCCGCGAAATCCAGTTCATATCATTCCCGGAAATCTCTGCAATATGCGCAAACATCTCCGAACGGGCGGAGTACACCGGAGTATCCGTATCAGGACGGTACTTGAACACCGTATTTACGATCACATCATTCGTTTCCGAAATGCCCACAATCTCCACAATCTCATTACAGCGGCGAATCTGTTTGCCCTCACGATACATACGCACCTGGGACGACACAATGTCCAGTGACTCAATCATCGCCCGCGGTACATTCAGCGGCTCATTTTCCAGCCGGTGAATTGCAGAGTCAACCGACCCCGCATGCAGCGTCGAAAACGTCGTATGTCCCGTGTTCATTGCCTGGAACAGTGTCTGTGCCTCAACACCGCGAACCTCACCCACCAGAATATACTCAGGACGCTGACGCATCGCAGCCTTCAGCAGATCAAACATCTCAATCGATGCCCGGTCTCCCCCCGAAACATTTGTCACATCCGGCGTCACGGATGCAAGCCAGTTCTGATGACTCAGCGTGATCTCCCGCGTATCTTCAATTGTAATGACCTTTGACAGATGCGGGATAAACTGTGCCACTGCATTCAGCGACGTCGTCTTCCCTGATGCCGTACCCCCGATAAACAGAATCGACTGGTTATACTCCACCGCCAGCCAGAAGAACACCATCTCCTCAACCGTAAACGTCTGGTTCAGAATCAGATCAACCGGTGAATACGGCACCTCACGGAATTTCCGGATAGTAAACGATGACCCGTGACTGCTCACCGTCTTTCCGTAGGTCAGCTGCGCACGCGAACCATCCGACAGCGATGTATCCACAATCGGTGACGAGATCGAAATATGCTTACCCGTCTTCTGTGCAAGCATTACCACCATCGCATCAAGATCCTCCTGTCTCTCAAACACAATCGACGTCCGGATATTCCGGTAATTCCGGTGGAACAAAAATATCGGCGTATTATACCCGTCGCAGGAAATATCCTCAATATCAATATCATTCTGCAGCGGATCCAGAATATTCCATCCCAGATAATTCCGCATCAGATAATACCGGATCTTATGCACAGAGTTTGGCTCAAGTTCAATCTCAAACCGTTCCAGATACGCATCCATCGCGTCATACAGTGCCTTTGTCTTACTCTCCGTATCCAGTGCCACATCCTCAAGAATCAGAATATCCCGAACCCCTGCAAACAGCCGCTCCAAAACCTCCTTTTCAAACGGAGTCAGCGACGGCTCAAATACAAGGTACACATACTCATTCGAAGGAGTTATCGCAATAACAATCAGCGCCAGACCGGGACGTGTCCAGTATGACTCCACAACCGTGTACGATGGATTCAGTTCCGGAGTAACAAGGGGATCGTCCCGTTCGAAATCATACTCCGGAACGGGCTCACGTACCTCTTTCTTCTTAAACATACTCCGCTTCACCCCGAATTGGGATTATATCTCTTGGATCCATACGATCTCATGCAGAACATTCAGGAGAACTGAATCCTGACATTTTTCAGAATGGCATCTTTCCCATCCGAAAACGTACCCTTAACCATGACGAATCGTGTCCCGACCACACCATAGGCAATTCCCTCATACACAATCGGAACACCAACCGAAACCTCACGTGTACGGAACGACTCAGGTACTGAATCCGCTCCATCCACATAAATGGTAATAATCCGCAGATGCTCCGCATCTGATCCCGGAAGAACCGTTGCTATGATATCATTGCCGGAAAGGACAATATTCATCTGTACATCGCGGGATGACTGCACCTCATCCATGATGTTGGTCATCACAACAAAACCAACACCTACCAGTACCGCAATCACTACAATCACCAGTACAACCCCCATCGCTGGGGTAAACGAGGTCTTTTTATCAGTCACAAGGCAGCACGCTTCATGCATGAGAATCCCTGAATACCGGGGAATCCACCAAATCACCGGTATGCCAAAGGGAATCTATTAATTATATGGAAATACTCAGCTATATATTGTCTCCTCCAAACTGATTAGACTTGTTATCCTACAAAAAAAGAGACGGGAAATTTGGAGCAACACAAAATCCCATACTTACGGGCAGCCATACGAAAAACCCCTGCCATCCGGAGCACACGAACCATGACAGTGCCGGCGGTCAACAAACAAATTGATGGACAACACCCCCTGGCACGGCAACCTATAAATTCTCAAAGAAGGGAGATATACATAACGTATGCCGGATACAATCAATGCCCGTGTTCTGCACGCAACCCGCGTCCCCTCCCTTGACAAAGTACTCGGTGGAGGAATCCTTTCAGGTTCCACCATCCTGGTTCTCGCAGAACCGGGATCCGGCGGTGTTGAACTGGTGCAGACCTCCGTCATGAACTACTGCAGCGACATTACCAAAGGAGAAAACGTACCGGAAGGAACAACCGCCCCGTCCGAACTGCACTACATCTCCCTCACCCTCAATAGGGAGATGTTCGAACAGCAGATAGCCAAACTCTTCAACGCAGAAAAACATCCCCGGTTCCGGGAAATGATGTCGCATCTCCACTATCTGGACCTGGGAGAAAGCTACTTCGGTAAAACCCACGTCCCGTATGACTGGTACGGGACCCAGAACTCCGTCCACGGTATGGTGAACATGTCCCCTTCCGATGACTACGGAGGGCTCACCATAATTGCCGATAATATTCGGAAACTGCCAAAAGAAAGCATCATCTTCGTTGATTCCCTGACCGCACTCCTGCCGTACTGTACCAAAACCCCCGAAAACTGGTTTGAACTCGTCACCCTGATCCGGGGACTGACCCGTGCCGCAAAAAAATGGAATATCACGATCGTCTTCCTCCTCACCGCGGGAGTCCTTTCCGGTGGTCAGGAACACGAACTGATCGACGCCGTGGACGGCGTCCTGAAAATGTTCTGGCAGAAAGACACCACCGTCAAACGGCAGCGGCAGATGTACATCCTGAAATTTGTCGGACTCCTCCCGTGCATAGACCCCCGCGACATGGTAATCTTCAACGTAAAAGTCTCTGCAGGAGCAGGATTTGAGATCACAAACATGAGAATGGTAGCATAACATGACAGGCATCAGCAATATATTCCTTTCCACCGGTGTGCAAGGACTCGACGAAATGATGGGGGGCGGATACATGGAAAACACCATCACGGCAATTATTGGAGAAAGCGGAACCGGCAGAACAACCGCAGCATTACAGTTTCTTGCCGCAGGTGTCAGGAACGGGGAGGATGTCATGTACATCAGCTTCAGCCACAGCATCGATCGGATCAAAAGCAAACTGACCACCTCCCTCCCCTGGATAGAAAGTGAACTGGACAAAAAATTTCACTTCCTCAAACTCGACCCGAAGAACTTCGACTCCCTTTCCTACTATCTTGGAAACGGACTTCCCGAACTGCTCACCACCCTCAACATATCGCGTCTCGCGATCGACCCGATGACCCTGTATGAAGACTCCCTGAAATACTCCGACCGCCAGACTTCCGTCATGTCCATCTACCACATCTACTGGACACTGAAGTCCGTACCCTGTACCACCGTTGTTGTCCTTGCCTCAAACATTGCCGACCCTCTGCAAAGTACCTACGGCTACTCCGAAAAATTCGCCGACAACGTACTCTTCCTTGTCAGGGAATTTCCCAAAGACACTCTGTTAAACGAATACCGGAAAATCCTCCTCGTTATCAAGACCCGCTACTCCGGCCACGATCATCACGGAAAAATACTGAAATTCACCCGCGAGGGAATCATGTACCTCGAATCCCCGCAGCCATAAAAAAAGAAAAATTCAGTACAGCGGCACACCGGCAGAAACAAACCACGCATCATCAACCGGCAGTGTATACTGCAGCTGCAGTTTGCTTCTGCTCTCCGTCTGAATCGGCAGATACATGTACTCAAATCCTCCTCCTCCTTTTGCCGTCCGGACCAGATCCCGGACAAACGAACCCCCGTATACATCCGTCGCACCAAGAAGATTCACTCCCGTGCGGGTAGGATCGTACGGCCACGAAAGAACTGTCCCGTCATAGTCCAGCGCCACAATCTTACATCCCTCATTATAGTACAGGCCGGACGGATCAGATAGAGCTGCAAGAGCAGCTTCTTTCCCGTACTCATGCGCATACTGCACAATTGAACGGAGATCCCGGATCATCGCATCTTTTTTTGCCGGATCCAGTCTCTTCGGCATCTCGGAAACAAACATCCCGCAGACAATACACCAGTTCTCATCAATCGGCTGAACATACGAAAGCCGTACCTCATTCTCCATATCCTTCAGATAGTTCGGATACAGCATCAGCACATACCCGCCGCCGTGCGAAGCCCGGGACGCAACCATAGAGACCGTACGAACCCCGTTCACATCCTCATATACAGAGCGATCCAGGCCCGTCATACCCGGCCGGTACGGATGGGCAAGCAGCGTCCCGTTCCGATCCAAAGCAGAGACATAATACTCCTGTGTCGTAAACTGCCCTTCGGGATTGGAAAATTCCGCAAGAGCAGCATCACGTCCGTTCTCCAGCACATACGAATACGCTGCCCGGACAAACTCTTTAAGCGTCATATCGGAAGACGCGGTCGGAAGCGGCACAAGCTTCCTGCTGGACATATCATCAGTAATAATAACCCTGAACGTGCTGTCGATCTTGGTATCCAGAGTACTCCACACCGAAATCCGATCCACCACCTGCAGCCGGCCGTAGTCGTAAGAAGAGTATTCTGCTGTTCCTTCCGCCTCCGTCATAATTCTGCGGAGAACATTTGCAAGCTCGGTATTCCCGGCAGCCTCCGCAACCGTCAGAATATTCGTCCCGCCGTTCATTGGAACAGGGGAGTACAGAACGTAACCCTGATCGTTCACCACCCACACACCATACCCGGTTGCATTGCGGAATCTGTCAATCGGCACCGCAAAGAACCTTCGTGCATCCCCGACAGCACCAACCGCACCCTCATGCCTTCCCCCGGCCGAAACGATCGGCGACAGCAGGCAGGTGGCCTCCACACCGGAAGGACCCGTAAATGTCCGCATATACATCCCGGCCGATGCATTATCCAGGTCCAGAACTGAAGACGGAATCTCGTATCCGGCAGAGCCCGTCACCGGAAGGGAACAGACAACCGATCCGTCCGCATCCGTTCTGAACACAAAAGACACACCCGGATTTTCCACATACAGCTCCGTCAGAACACGTATGGATGCCGGATCATCCGCAGAGATACCGGAAAGATTCCTCGCAGCAGATACAATATCCCCGGAAAGAGCCCGGGTATACTCAGACAAAGAAGCTGAAAGATTCTGAACAGCCGTCTGCATCTCCTTTACCGGAACATCACTCTCCGGAGAGGATGACGCAGAAGAATGGAATGCAAGAACGGCACCACATACGACAACTGCGGCAATCAGCACAATCACAAGAACTCTGAAGGATTTGGACATGCACTTCTCCCAACAATAAAACTCTGTATTCATTGTAAGTTAACAACCATAATATCATGGGTTTCATATGAACTACATACGTCAGAAACAGTCACCGAAAAACCGTGAGTGATGCTGCCCGGAAAATGAACTGAAGAAATCCAAAACAAACAATAAAACACACGGGATTCCTTCATCATTATGAATATGATTATATTTGCAAACGGAATAGATAGTATTGCATTTGATATCCGGAGTGAGTGAAAGTATCATGAATCAGAAAACAACCATTCTGTTCGGCATCCTCTGTCTGCTGATCGCAGCGTTTGCCGCAGTCCCCGCCGCAGCACAGGACAGTGGAATTCCTGAAAATATCACCGGTGCTGTCTCAAGCGGAGCCGGAGAGGAAGCACAGGCACTGGTATTTGTGTCTCCTGAATATTTCACCCTTATTGTTGTCCTGCTGATCCTGCTTATCATCCTTCTCCTTCTTGCAATTGTCTATATGATCAGTACTTTGATACCGCGGCTCACCGCAATGAAGAACCCGGGGATTCACCTGGAGATCTCAGAAACCGCAAAACAGCAGATCGAACGCCTCATGAAACAGGAAGGGGCATCCAACAGAACCAGGTTCATCCAGTCCCTGATCACAGAAGAACTCAGCCGCAGTTCCAGTGCACACACGGAACAGGAATCCATCCGTGAAGCTGTTTCTGCATATGTTGACTCCCCCGAGGCACAGGACCGCTTCCGCAGATTCGTTGCGGAAAGTCTGCTGGATGAAAACAACGCTGAACAGGAACCGAGGGACTAACATCATGGCAGAAGAACTCATACTCAACTTCCCGCCGGAAACACTGAAACTGATCGAGAACAGGATGGACGAGGAAGGCATCTCCAACCGCAACATCTTCCTTGCCGAACTGCTGACCCGCGCGCTGACACGGCGTCTGTCCACCCATGCCTGGGAGTCGGTCATCGAACGCATCGTCGCAGACAGCATGAACGAGGAAGAAGGAACAATATTGATCTATCCCTCAGACGCAGACGAAAACTAATTCTTCTTTTTTTGGGAAACTGTTCGTGCGTGAGTGGGATACCTGAAAAAAGTATTCACCAAAATTATGGTGAAAGCATCTGAATATTGACGACAATCTGATTTCCGGTAACCTTTACAAGATACGTTCCGGCACTGAAAAGCTTCAGCTCTTTTTCCACTTCGCTGCTGTAACCATGTGCATACCCGTCCTGCTTGACAATAATACCGTTGTCTCCGTACAGGAGCTTCTTCTCGGCAAGTTTTTCCTTACCTCCCGCAGCAGAAACTGCAGCAGCATAGGCATCGGAATCAGCATAGATGCGGACAATATCAACCTTAAACCACGCATTCGGATCGATGACATCCGTTGACTTCACCACATACTTGGACTCCACCTGGGATCGTGTCCCATACCATTCCTCATACCGGACTGTATTTGACGACGTGGACTCCTTCGCAACATATGACTTCTTCACCGTCCCCGGGTTGAAGGAGAAGTACACAACAAACGGAACCTGATCAACATTCACCTCAAACATCCGCGACGTTGAAGTGTTGTACTTCATGGTATCATCCATGTGCACGTAATATGCCGGTTCTGTTGAAGACACCGTCGGAACGGCGGTCACGGGAGTTACCTGCGGTGTTGGTGTTACGACCTCGTTGATCTGCGAAGAAATTGGAACAGTCTCCCAGGTGGGGGTCGGTACAGGTGTGGGTGACTCGGTTTCGGCAGGAGTTCCAACAGGAGTTGCAGCAGGTGTTGCAGCGCCGGATGATTCTGTGGAAGCAGGCGTGGACGACTGACCAAACAGCTGACTCATATCAGAACCGGTTCCGATTGCACCGGACATATAACCGAGAACAACCACTACCAGAACTGCCACAAGAAGTACTGGAAGAATACGGGTTGTCAACATATAGTTCTATTTTGCACATCACAGAATAAGAGGTTTTGGTAAAAACAGGCGTTGTCCCTCTCACAGAACATACGGGACGCCGGCCATCACTACGACGGAGCAATGTACCGAAGGCCTGGTGCCGGAAACAACGTTTGGTATGCCCTCCCGAAAACAGAGAAGAACACTCAAAAGATTATTCCCGGGGAAGCATAAGAATCTTGATCTGTGCCTCAAGAGATGAAACTTTTGATTCCAGAATCTGATTTTTATTGTTAAGCAGCAGAATCTCACTCTGCAGGACGGCGACCTCATCCTTTACCTGTTTAATATCCCTATGCTGAAAGAAGAACCGAAGCGCAGCCGTGATCGCATCTGACGTATTATTGTATTCACCGCTTTCGACTGCATTATGCAGGAGCACCTCGATATCCACCGGAAGTTTGTATGAGGTAGGTTTTTTGCACAAACGCTTTGGTGCGGGCATTTTTAATGTTATGAATCTGATATCATATGATTATTCTCATTTCCGGAAAAGCAGGAAAAAAAGAGAATGCCGGAATTATCCGATGACCTGCATCGAAGAAATACGCATTCTGGGAACAACTGCACCGTCAAAAACCCTGGTCTCTGCGCTGATACCATCAATCTGCCGCAGCATCTCGAACACATTTCCGGCGATCATCGCTTTTTTCACCGGCTGCACAAACTCCCCGTTCTCCATCAGGAACGCATTTGCAACCTCCACCGAAAATTCCCCGGTCAGGGGATTGGCCGTATGGGCACCGATAACCTCGCGGACAAACAGACACGGTTCACGGGTAACATCGCAGACATCACCCGACACCCGCAGACAGTGCGGGGAGATGTACGTTGCCCCGTTTCCGCCGCGAAGCGCATGACCCGTGGACGCCGTACCCGCCTGGGCTGCGGTCTTGCAGTCATAGAGGAACGAGGAGAGTACTCCGTCTTCAAGAATACCGCAGCGGGATGCGGGTGTTCCCTCGGTATCAAATCTTCGCATACTGTTTCCCCGGGGATCCATCGGCACATCCGCAATGGAGATCGACGAATCCGCAACGGTCTCGCCGAGTTTTCCGGCGAAAACGGACTTGCCGGTCAAAACATTTCTTCCGTTCACCGCCTCCGTAAACAGTTCCAGAATCAGTGAGTCAACCACATGCTCTGACAGAACAACATCGCGCCGCCCGGTTGGCACCGCGACACCGTTGCGGGATGCGGTTGCCCAGAATGCCGTCTGTTCTCCCATCTTTTCCGGATCAATCCGGGAAAGGAACGGTGAAGCGTCATACTCGTAACCGGTTGAACCGTCCGCAATTGCGTCAAGCCCGAGAGAGATCCCGGTCATCTGTCGTTCGTACCGGACACCGTGGCTGTTTGCAAGAACCGATGAACCCTTGGAAAGGGAAACTCCTGCGGTAACCACGCGGGCATCCGGATGCGCCGTTGCACCCTCGTTCATCCGTGCAAGGAGGGCAGACGCAGTATCCGGATCGATCGAAAGATGCGGATCGAACGGATCATCCCCTGCCGGAAGGGCTGCCGGACCCGGCAGCCCTTTCCATCCCTCAACCGGTTCGGCAAGCTTTGCAGAAGAAACGGCTGCGGTAAGACAGTCCTTCCAGCGGGTAGGATCCGACGTTGCGGACACGCCTATCCTGCCGCCGGTGACGGTTCTGATATAAATGGACGTTCCCGCATGTTCAGAAACTGCCGCAACCGCCATCTCCCGTTGTTCCAGCGAGAGATCCTCAAACGTAAGAACAAGAACCTCCGTCTCATCTGCGAGTTTCTCACCCGCACGGAGAATCGCATCAATATCCACTTCATGCATTGCCGGCACCTCCCACCATGGCCTCGGTCAGATACACATGCGGTGCACCGTCCGAGACCGGTACTGCCTGACCTTTCCCGCACATGCCGGACGACATTTTTCGTTCATTACCGCACAGGGCAATATTGTGGAGAACGGACAAAATATCACCCGAAAGGGAAACATCGCGGATCATGGATGTCGTCTCGCCGTTTTCAATCCGGTAGCCGTACTTCGCATTGAACTGGAATGCACCGCGACCGGGATCCACCTGTCCGCCGCGGGAGCCGATCAGAAGGATACCGTTTTTGCACTCGGCAATGATCTCATCGTAGGAGGAGTCTCCCTCCTGAATGTAGGTGTTGCTCATCCGGACCAGCGGCTGCATGCCCGGTTCCGCACGGGCATGCCCGGCGTCGCCGGTATCCGTACCGACCGCTGCAAGCGTCTCGCGCGAGTGCATGTAGGCGTGCATGATGCCGTTTTTGATCAGTTCGGTCGGGCCGCAGGCGACACCTTCCGCGTCGAACGGCTCGTACCCGTAGCCGTGCATCGACGGATCATCAATGATGGTCACCAGCGGTGATCCGACCGGTGTACCCAGTTTTCCCGCGAGAACCGAGACGCCGTCACGGACGGCGTCTCCCTCACTTGCATGACCGACCGCTTCGTGTGCGAAGACCCCGCCGATGGCAGGGTCCAGCACCGCAGGCATCCTGCCGCCGGAGACCGCGGATGCATCCAGCAGTTCAGTGGCGCGCTTTGCACACATCTCGCCATAACCGAGATACGCTGAAAGATTCAGCGGGCCGACAACCGCTTCCTGCTCATAGTTCATCTGCATGTTTCCGCTGCGGGCGGCAACCGCAGAGATGGTAAAGAGTGTCCGGCAGACCGAAGAGTTCGCCGCATACCCGTTGCAGTCCTCAAACCAGACATCCTGATACTGTTCCGAGTACCGTGCGGACGTGCTGCAAATCTCGGGAAGTTTTGCTCCCGCCTCCATCTTCAGCAGAAGGTCAGCCTTCTCCTCAATCGGGACCGCAGCCTGTTCCGCAGCGGAACAGGCCCAGTTGCGGGGCGTGCCGTAGGGAACATCGGCAATCTCTGCCGGAACGTTTGCAAGCTTTGCAGCACGGGCGGCACGGCTGATGTACTCCTTCTTTGCGTTCTGATCATCCGGATCAAACGGCGAAGCACAGTAGTAGCCCCATCCGTGTTCTCCCAGAACACGGATGAGCGCTTTCCCGAAAAAGTTTGAACCGGCTGATTCCACGTCACCATTCTCCACCGTAATTGTCGTGGAGGTTCCGCGGACGTACCGGATATCATAGTAGCGTATGGGATCCATTGATGCTTCTATGGTTTCGTGAGGAAGGATAACTGATTTTGGAAACGGCAGAGTCCCGCCTCACTCACCAGAGAAAAAAGAAAAAAATTATGCCTCCGCCTTCTCAGCGGCCTCGGGCATCTTCGGGATTTCCATGTGCTTGCCGATAAGGCCGAGTTTCTTCTCAAATGCCTCCTTATCCTGCGGCACAAGAGCATACTTGAGAACCTCCTCGATCCGCGTAACCGGAATGATCGTAACCATCTCCCGGTAGCGCTCCTCAATCAGCACATCATCCAGGTTCGACTGCGGAATAATGACCGTGTGAATGCCTGCCTTTGCAGCAGCCTCAATCTTATAGGTCACTCCGCCGATCGGCAGCACATCACCCCGCACCGAAAGCGACCCCGTCATCGCCACATCCTGCCGGACGGGAATATCCTCAAGAGCACTGATAACTGCGGTCGCCACCGTCACCGATGCCGAATCGCCTTCAACACCATTGTAGGTTCCGATGAACTGCACGTGAATATCCACCTTGCGGATATCGGTTCCGGAGAATTTCTTGATCAGAGCGCTCACGTTCTTAATCGACTCCTGCGCAATCTCCTTTAACAGACCGGTCGCAATAACCGCGCCGGCTCCCTGCGACGGCGTAACCTCTGCTGTGATCGGCAGAACCGAACCCGCATCGTTCCCCACGACCGCCAGACCGTTCACACGGCCGACAAGCGTCCCGGAAACGATCGTCAGATCATAATCGCGGGTTCTTCTGATGTACTCATCCGAGATCTGATCCTCAACGGAACGGGCAATCTGCTTTGCGTCCACCACGTGCTTCATGGTGGTGGCGGGGTCTCCTGCCTGCCGGGCAAGATCTCCTGCAACACGCACCAGACCACCGAGATCACGGAGTTTCAGCGTGAGATGTCCCTTCCTGCCGGACCGGCGGCGCGCCTCGCGGAGAATTTCCGAGACCGCGGACGGATCGAAATGCGGAATCTTCCCGTCGTTCTGCACCTCCTGTGCAATAAACCGGACAAGACGCGCACGGTTTGCAGGCGTGTCATCCATCGTCTCACTCATATACACCTCGTAACCATATCCGCGGATACGGCTGCGGAGTGCCGGGTGCATACCCTGCATGGCGTCGAGGTTTCCTGCCGCAATCATGATGAACCGGCAGGGAACCGGCTCGGTCCGGACCATCGCCCCTGACGATCGGTCGCTCTGTCCGGTGATCGGGAACTCGCCCTCCTGTAATGCAGTCAGCAGACTCTGCTGCGAAGAAAGCTCCAGCGTATTGATCTCATCAATGAACAGCACACCCTTGTGGGCGCGGTGAATTGCCCCGGCCTCCACACGATCGTGCGCCGGCGTCTCAAGACCTCCTGACTGGAACGGATCATGCCGGACATCGCCGAGCAGTGCTCCTGCATGGGAACCCGTACCGTCAACAAACGGCGCCTTGGAGTCCGGTTTGTTGGAAACGATCAGCTTGGGCACCATTGCCTCATCCCGCGGCATCATCGTGCGGAATGCCATCAGGAGAATGATCACGATAAACAAACCCATTAAGATCTGGCCGCTGAAGAACGCAAACAGAAGAATTCCCAGGATGAGAACCATCAGCATTGTGTTCCTTGATGAAACACGTTTGCGTGCCTCGGCACGATGGGCTGCAACGATCTCCTTGCCGCGTCCCGCCGGAACCACACGGATAATCGGATTGTTGCTGTCTTCGGCATTCGGGTAGGTCAGAATATCCTGCATCTCCTCTTTGGGGAGAAGCTCGGACATTGCCTTGGCAAGCATCGACTTTCCCGTACCGGGACTGCCGATCATCATCACATGGCGGCGCTGGGTAGCTGCTTTCTTGATTACCTCCACCGCATGTTCCTGACCGATAACCTGATCGATCAGCGACGGAGGGATCACAATATCAGCGGTTGTATCAAACTGTATCCCGCCGAAGAACTCCGGATCGAAACTATCCGATGCGTAGGTCTTCGGGACGGCAGGCTCTTCCCGCGCAGGAGTTTCCGGTTCCTGTACTCCGGGACTGATAACCGGCGCAGTCCCCAAATCCGCGCCGCCAGCACGTCCTGCCGCACTATCTGTATCATCCATAGTTTATTTCCTAACTCGCCTAACTCGAGAGTGTTAATATTGTGCTTGATGATGGTTTAAGTAGTTTCAGTAAAAGATAGAAGAAGGAGAGTACTGATGAAAGTTATCTATACCGAGAAAAGTCAGCTGCTGGCCGCACGGGTGGCCCGTCACCTCGGATGCAGAATCGCCGAGGTAAAATACAACACTTTCCCCGATGGGGAGCAGTATGTCCGCGTAATGGACCTTGACGACGATATGGTCATTGTTGCAAGTACGGTGGACTCCCAGTCGGTTCTTCAGGCAATTCTGATGCTGGATGCCTGCGAAGGGAAGAATACCACGCTGGTTCTTCCCTACATGGGGTATGCCCGGCAGGACAAGCGGTTCAACGACGGCGAACCGATCAGCGCCCGTGCACTCGCACGCGTTCTTTCCGAAGGGGCGGATCGGATCTTTACCGTGAACATCCACGACCCTTCCGTTCTCGGGCACTTCAAGTGTCCTGCCGAAAATCTCACCATTGCTCCTGAGATCGGCAGATACATCCAGACGATGCATCTCGCAGACCCGCTGGTGCTCGCGCCCGATGACGGTGCCTGGGAGTTCGCCAAGGGTGTTGCGGCCGTTGGCGGCTGGGACTGCGATCATCTCGACAAGACGCGGCTGTCCGGTTCCGAGGTGAAGATGGCGCCGAAGCATCTGGATGCAAACGGTCGCGACTGTATCATCGTTGATGACATCATTGCAACCGGCGGGTCGATGGCAACGGCGGCAGGCATGCTGAAAGAGCAGGGGGCAACCTCCGTTCGTGCCGCAGGGGTGCACGGCGTGTTTGCAAGCGGCGGATATGTGAAGCTGATGCAGGCGGGACTTGCAGATATTGCATCCTCTGATACCATTGAGCGTGCGAGCAGCAGATTTACTGCGTCAACGGTCATTGCAGACGCTGTCCGCCGATAACTTTCATGCGCTATATTTTAGACGCATCCTTTTTTTTCGGGGAGTATCCCTTCTGCGGGGAGTTTGCCACAACTCCGGAGGTTGTCGCAGAACTCAGGGATGTAACCTCAAAGATGCGGTTTGAGGTGATGCAAAGCCGGGGACTTCTGATCAGCGAAGCAGACGCTGCGGCAGTGGACCGCGTGAGAGATGCCGCAAGAAGGTCCGGAGATGCACGGGTGCTTTCGGAAACAGATATCTCGGTGATCGCTCTGGGCCTTGCTCTTTCCGGAACGGTTGTCTCGGATGATTTTGCCGTACAGAACGTCTGTCGTCATCTGAAGATTCCGGTACAGAACATGATGCAGAAGAAAGCAAAACGCCGCGTCTGGAAAAGTATCTGCAGCGGATGCGGCGCGGAGATTCCGGCGGGTGAGGAGGACTGTCCGGTCTGCGGGTCGCCGCCGGTCCGACGCGGGACCGAGAAGCGGGGCGGGAAGAAATAATATTTTGTGATGCTCCGAAGGCATTTCGTTGGTTTATCTTCTTCATCCTGCCCAATCCCTCCGAAAACCCAAAAGTAATAATTCCCGCAACTCGAATACTGTAGTATCATGTCTTCCCTTGAAGAGCTTATGGCAAAAGCAAAAGACCTGCGTGCTGACGGCCACTCAGCAGGCCAGATAGCTGACGAACTGAGTCTGTCCGTGGACACGGTTACCTGGCTTCTGACCCAGAGCAAAACAAACATGGCTGTCCCCAAAGATGTGCACATCGACTGGACGGTTGTCAGCTCGGACGCAACACTGCTCGGCGGCATCGCATCCATGCTGTCCGCCCGGTTCGATGCAGCAACCGGCGGCGAAGAGGAAGTTGATGCAATCGTTGGTATCTCCATCTCCGGCGTGCCGCTTGCAACCCTCATTGCCGCTGAAGAGGGACTCAATCTCTCCATCTATCACCCTTCCAAACACAACACCGACTCCGGAACCGGATGCATCTCCGGAAACTTCAGCAAGATCAGCGGCAAGCGCTGTATTCTTGTCGACGATGTCATTACGTCGGGCAATACTCTGACCGAACTGGTCGCCTATCTGCGCAGACACAATGCAGTGCCGGTTGCGATTCTGGTCATCTTCGATAAGCGCGGTGTGACTGAAGTCGATGGAGTACCGGTGTACTCGCTGTTCTCTATCCGGCTTATTGACTAAGGGAAGATTCCAATACATATATTTTATATAGAAGTTCAATTCCATTTTTATCACACGAGTACAGGAGATAATAGATTTTATGTCAAGCAGATCAGGACAACCTGTCGTTATTTTACGGGACAACGTTGAGCGCGTGCCTGGACAGGAGGCGCTCCGCTCCAATATCATGGCTGCAAAGGTTCTTGGAAACACCGTTCGGACCACCCTTGGTCCCCGCGGCATGGACAAGATGCTGGTTACGCAAGGGAGTGATGACATCGTCATCACCAACGACGGCGCAACCATTCTGCACCAGATTCACGTCCAGCACCCCGGCGCAAAACTCGTCGTTGAGGTCGCCGAGACGCAGGACGATGAGTGCGGTGACGGAACCACAACCGCAGTCGTAATGGTCGGCTCCTTTATGGAACAGGCGGAAAACCTCATCGACACGGGCGTTCACCCGTCGGTTATTGCAAAAGGTTACAACCTCGGTATGATGAAGGCGCTTGAGCTTCTCGACAGCCTCGCAATCGCAGTCACTCCGAAGGACAAGGACATGCTCAAGCAGATCGCAAAGACGGCAATGACCGGCAAATCCATTGAGATGATCATGGACAAGGCCTGTGATGTTGTCGTGGAGGCGGTCAGCAACGTCGCGGTTACTACCGGCAAGAAGACGGTGGTCAACGAAGATGACATTCTGGTCAAGACCAAACGCAGCGAAACGATGGATGCCGAGATGATCAAAGGTGTCTTAATTGACAAGACCAGACTTGACGCGCTGATGCCCAAGAAGATCAAAGGCGTGAAGGCTGCGTTCATTGCAAACCCGCTTGAGATCACCAAGACCCAGACGAAGTCGAAGATCAAGATCACGTCCCACGAACAGCTTGAAGCATTCTCCGTTGCAGAGCGCGAGACGCTCCGTGCAATGGCCGAGAAGTTTGTGGAGACCGGCGTAAATGTGGTTCTTTGTCAGAAAGGTATCGCTGACCCGGTCCAGTACTACCTTGCCGAGAACGGTATCTACGCACTTGAGTTTGTCGCGGAAAAGGATCTGAAGTATGCCGCAAAGGCACTCGGCGGACAGATCGTCAACAAACCCGAAGATCTTACCCCCGAAGTGATCGGAACCGCCGGCAACCTTGAGATGCTGGAGGACATTGAGATGACCAAACTCTCCGGCTGCAAGAACCCGCAGGCAGTAACCATTCTTCTGCGCGGCTCTTCCCAGCATCTTGTGGACGAGCTTGAGCGTGCAATCGAGGATGCAACCCGCGTAGTGCAGGATGTTGTCGAGGACGGCGCATACCTGATCGGCGGCGGATCGGTGGAGACCGAGCTTGCCCTGCGCCTCCGCGAGTATGCGGCAACCGAAGGCGGTCGTGTCCAGCTGGCAATTGAGGGATATGCAAAGGCATTTGAGATCATTCCCAAGACCCTTGCAGAGAACTCCGGCTTTGACACCGTGGACAAGGTTATTGATCTCCGTCAGGCACATGCAACCGGCGAGAAGTACGCAGGTCTGAATGTGTTCACCGGAAAGGTTGTTGACATGCAGTCCGAAGGTGTGGTGGAGCCGAAGCGCGTCAAACGTCAGGCAATCCAGAGCGCATCCGAGACCGCAATGCTGCTGATCCGTGTGGATGACATGATGATCAGCAAAGGCGCCGGCCAGGCATAATACCAAAAAACACTATCTTTTTTAGACCACAGGTCTATGTGTATAGGCAGTAAGGTGCAGCGGGAGATCCTGTTTTGCCCGCATCAGCGGAGATCTGGTCGCGCATACTGTTTTCAGCGGCAAACGGACGTGCCGAGGTAGTCTAGTCCGGAAGGGCGGTGGCCTCGAAAGCCTCTGGTGGTAACACCTCGGGAGTTCAAATCTCCCCCTCGGCGTCTTTATTTTACAAAATAGTTGATATACATTGAGATCTGAATCCATTTTTTCTTCACCCTGAAACCCCGTCGAATGAATTTTCGACGAGGGGCAGGGGGAAACAGAAGGGATCTTTGGAAAATTATGCGCAAAATCTCACGCGAGTTTTTATATAGTAGAACAATATATTTTCAATTACTAAACAGCATAGCTACCAGCAATTCCTCTACAGCACGGAGAAAGAGATGATGGACTCCTATACGATCCGAAAAATCGACGCGCGAAGGTTTACGGTAACCGTGACGAGCCCAGGCAAACAGTCATGGCGGACGCTGGAGTCCGCCGGACTTGCAGTGATGGACGAGAAACGCGCGCCGTGCAACGGCGGGCAGTGTTACTCCTGGACGGTCCAGGCAAGACGGCCCGGCATTTATGAACTGAGAATGATCCAGCAGAGCGATGACGGGGCATACCGCAGAGTGGTGATTCCGATCATCGCGGAAGCTTCCTGATTTCCTGCGGGAAGTTTCAGATGATCTTTTTTTCCGGGACGTGCAGGGAGGTTCGTTTTTACAGCAGATCGCGGATGGTCTTCTCATCTCCGGTACTGTCGAGCACTTCACGGGCAGTCGGGTCGGCGATCAGGAGGAAGTTCGGCAGGATTGCATAGACTGGGAAGCGTCGGAAAAACTCCTGCACTACGAGTTTGTTCATCCGGAGAATCAGAAACTCCCGCCGCAGTTCGTTCATCTGTTCCGGTTCTGCTGCCCGGATACGGGGCAGCAGGTCATCCTTGAGAGCGGCAATATGGCGGGTGTTTAAGGCCGTCATAAGTCTGCGGCTTTCTACTCCCTGATAGTAGCGGATAATGACCGCCTGCGTAAGGAGTGTAAGCAGGAGGATGATCGGGTACTCGGTCGGGAGGATGGAGATGAATTCGAGGTACTGGTTTAGGGTGAGTCCCGGAAACAGCATTGCCCCGACCAGTAACAGGCCGGTGATCATTGCGGCGGTGCTGAGGTAAAGCCAGATCTTGAACTTCGCTGTTTCCGTTTCCGGAGCTTCGGCAGGGATGTTCCGGGGTACGAAAAATCCCTGTTCGTCCGGCCGGGTGCGGATGATCTTTGCATAAAAGGCGAGGATGATTGCGATCTGCAGGATGACAACGAGGAGCAGATGCCGGTCGATTATCTCCTCTGTGTAGAGGATGACGGCACAGAGGACGTCGATACTATAGATGATCGCAAATCCTTTTGCAAGCGGTTTTGCATTGATGAGGAATGCGTTCCAGAATATTTCAATAAAGGTGACTTTGTTTTTGCGGAATGTTTTCAGAAGGTTTGCCAGCCGCAGGAACTCACGGATCTGCATGTGGGCGGCTGTGCCGGTTAGGGGGGTACTGGTGCCGGAACCAAGGGAGGGGATCATCATGAGGAAGAAGTAGAACATGTAGATGAAGAAGCTTGCAACGATCCAGAGCATGAGGATGTCATAGGGGGAGATGTCATGGAGGATGCAGATGATGCTCCAGATGAGGAGGAGAAGGATCGGGAGGGGGACCCAGTATTTTGTTCTGGCAAGGCGTTGCTCTCCTTCTTCCAGGGCTTTGCCATATTCCTGTTCTTCTTTGATCTGCCCGGAGATGCGGATAATGAGTGCATCTTTGGTTGCCATGTCGTATCTCTCGCTTAAGTTATTTACGTGGCGCTGACCTATATTTTCTACTGTTGTGATCAACCATGAATACCGTGACAGATGATGCCAGAAAGCAGAATGTCGCTCGTTTATCGGTGTTCTCGAATCTGTTTCTGACGGTTGCAAAGATTTTGACGGGAATCTCGATTGGTTCGGTGAGTATTATCTCGGAGGGTATCCATTCGGGAATGGATCTGCTTGCTTCCTGTATTGCGTATTTTTCGGTGAAGAAGTCGGCCGAGCCGCCGGACGCGGATCATGCGTTCGGTCACGGGAAGTATGAGGATGCGTCGGGTCTGATTGAGGCGCTGCTGATTGTTGTTGCGGCAGGGATTATTATCTGGGAGGCGTGCCATAAGCTGGTCTCCGGCGGGGAGATGGTCTCGCTTGATCTTCTGTATGCGGGTATGATCGTGATGGGTGTTTCCGCGGTGATGAACTTCGTGGTGTCGCAGCGTTTGATGAGGGTTGCAAAGGAGACGGAGTCGATTGCGCTGGAGAGCGATGCGTGGCATCTGCGTACGGATGTTCTGACATCTGCGGGAGTGTTTGCGGGTCTTGTGCTGATTCAGGTTACGCATCTGGTGTTTCTTGATTCGGTGATCGCAATTGTTGTGGCTTTGCTGATTCTTCGTGAGGCGTATTCGTTGATCCGCCGGAGTTTTGCGGATCTGATGGATGAGAGTCTGGATGAGGATGAGGTTATTCTGATTAAGGAGATCATCTGCCGGCATGCGAATGCGTTTACGAACTTCCACAGTCTGAAGACCCGCCGGTCGGGACCGAACCGGTTTGTGGAGTTTCATCTGATGATGCCGCATGCAACGCCCCTTGATGCGGCGCATGCGGTGCTGAAGGAGATCGAGACTGATATTGTTGCAAAGATGCCGCGGACATCTGTGATTGTGCATCTGGATCCCTGTGACGGACGCTGCGGGAGGCCGGAGTGTTCGTTTGTGTGTAAGGAGAGAAAGAACTAATTTTCTTTTCATCATGCCCACTCACCACTCACCCGTACACAATTTCCTCAGAAAAGAAAACCGACGAATTATTTTCATGACATCACCGCGGGATGTCCGCCGGTATTGAATCCTTTCAGGATAGGATTGCACGAAATATAAAGTTGTGGCGTGGCAGAAAAAATCACAAAAATCAGCCCTCCTCCCTTTGCATGACATTCTGGTTTGTGAATGGCGTTATTTTTCCGAGAAACTTTTTTTTGGATCTCCCATTTCGGGAAAAAAATATTTTTTGGAAGGATATAACCGGAGAAAAAATTGTGCCTCTCATTGAAAGAAAAAATTTGAAAATATCTTTTTAGAAAAATTATTTTTTGAAAATATTCATCGGTGATGATGCAACCCTCTCCTGATAGGAAATATATCATTGGAAATATCCGTAGGAGTTGGTCCGTATGAATAGGAATTACGAGGATAATGCTGTATCCCCGGTGATTGCAACGATTTTGCTTGTTGCGATTGTGATGGTCCTCGCCGCAGTCGTTGCGGTGGTGGCACTTGGTATGGCGGGCGGGCAGAATGATCTAAAAGATGTGGGACTGACGGTAACCTCAGACCATACGGATGTGATGGTAACCCTCTTTACCGGACAGGATGTCAGTGATCTGCAATCGCTGCGCGTCTCAGTGGCGGGAAATCCCTACGTGACCGAATTCCAGAGTACCAATACAACCGATTGCGTCCGACAGATCGGCGTTCCCATCCGGTTTACCGGCGTTGGAGTGGAGGGAACCCACACCACCACGGTAACCGGTGTTTTTTCGGATACCACCGCGGTGACGTTGTGGACAGGGCAACTTGCGTTCGCGCTATGGCCGGCGGATGCTTCTTCTCATAAACATGAGAATGAAAATATGATCAAGGTTACCCTTCCCCGTGACTGGACTGCAGGTACTTTCCAAGGGAATGGATGGCAAAAACAACTGGTAGTAGATGTGTCTGATTCCTCTGGCAGAAATGTGGTGAATCGAACGTGGGCTGGGTGGGAACTTAATCTCGCACTTTCTTTCTATAAGGATAGCTGTGTAATAATTACTAATCAGGCGAATAAGGGATTTGCCCCAGGATCGTATCGTGTTGTAGTCCGTGGTCAGACCGTGGACTCCACGGGCAATACGATTTTCACAGACAGCCTGCTCTATGACGGCACTGTTGTCGTTCCGTAAAATCAGCAATACATCTCTCCCCACCAACCCTTTTTCCCGGAGACCTCCTCCATTCCCAAAGTCCAAACCTATAATACTCCCCAGACAAAACTATCTCCTCAATCATGGACTACCAAGACCGTCCGGTGTACAACGTCAGCGACAACGTGCCGCCCTCCGTCCTTGTCCTCAGCATCCTCCAGCACTTTTTTGTCCTCGCCGTCTACATGACCTACCCTGTCATCATCACCAAAGCGATCGGCGGCGGCGAAGACCTCTCCACCTTCCTCATCAGCGCAACCCTCATAGGCTCCGGCATCGCTACCCTCCTTCAGGCATTCCGCTACACCGGCTGCGGCTACATCTTCCCCATGGTCCCCAACTCCTCCTACCTCCCGGCCTCCATGCTTGCCGCAACCGCCGGAGGTCTCCCCCTCCTCTACGGCATGATGATCATCTCCGGTTTTCTGGAAATGTTGTTCAGCCGTCTCACCCGCTACTTCCGCATCCTCTTCCCCGGGGAAGTCATCGGCGTCGTCATGTTCATGCTCGGCCTTGCCATCATCCCCTTCTCCTTCCCTCTCTTCTTCGGCAGCGGCGAGTCAGGCCCCCTCAACCCCGCCGCAACCGCCGTCGGCATCATCACGCTTGGCTCTATGATCATCCTCGGCATTCAGCAGAAAAAAATATTCAGATTCTACGCAGTCCTTATCGGCATCATCATAGGTCTTGTCTCCTCCGTCCTCTTCGGTGTCCTCACCCCTGCCGACATTGAAGCCGCCGGTACCATATCCATCTTCTCTTTCCCCAACCCCGTCGGCATCGTCAGCTACCGCTTTGACATCGGCCTTCTCATACCCTTTGCAATCGGCATGCTCTGTGTCATGCTCAAATCCGCTGGAAACATTGCCCTGCTTGACGACTACACCGGCAACACCAACAAAAACAACCTCCGCCGCGGCATCCTCTCCGAAGGATTCGGGGCAGCCCTCTGTTCTGCCATCGGCGGAATCGGCATTGGGTCCTCCGCGTCCAACACCGGCCTCATCCCTGGAACCGGCATCGCCTCACGCAGCATCGGCATCGGTCTCGGTCTCCTCCTCATCCTCTGCGGATTTCTTCCTGCCATCGGCTGGTTCTTCCATGTCATGCCCGAACCCATCATGGGTGCGATCGTCATCTACGCCATCGCCTTCATCATGCTCGGCGGCGTGCAGAGCATCTCCTCCCGCGTACTGGACAACCGCCGGACTTTCGTCGTCATCCTGCCGATCATGATCGGCGTCTCCTCGGTCATGTGTCCCAACCTCTACACCGCACTCCCTGACACTCTCCGCCTCTTCTTCGCCTCCCCCCTCACCTCCGGCGCAATCTTCGTCGTCACCTTAGGTCTCCTCTTCAAAATCGGCATCCCAACTACCCGCAGCATCACCTTCGGGACCGCTCCGCACAACGACGTATCCTGTATTCTCCTTGACTGCGGACGTCTCTGGACCATGGACAAAACCCAGATGTTCCAGATAATGCATCATATCCAGGCACTCATATCCGCTCTGCCGCAAGGAACACACCCGGAAACCCTGGTCATCACCCTCAAAAACAGTACGGGAACCATCAGCGCAGAACTCACTGCACCGGGTCCCGTTGACGAACCCGCCATGAAGACCGCGGGGCACTACCCCGCAATCGTCACGGTCTCGGCTTCTGCGGACAAAACATTCATCCGCTCCAGTTATCTTATCGTCTGATCACACCAGATGCAGTGTCTTCAAATCCGCCTCAACGGTCGTGTTCGGCTGCACCCCGAACCGCTCTACCAGGGTATTCAGTACATCCGGCGAAAGACACGCCGGAAGATGCGGACCGATCATAATGTCCCTGATACCGAGCGCAAGCAGTGTCAGGAACACCAGAATTGCCTTCTGTTCATACCAGGCGATATTGAACGACAGCGGCAGTTCGTTTACCGGAATCTTCAGAGCCTTTGCAAGTTCTGTTGCAATCACCACGAGCGAGTAGGAGTCATTGCACTGTCCCGCATCCAGCACGCGGGGGACACCATCGATCTCGCCGAGGTTCAGACGGTTGTACCGGTACTTCGCACAGCCCGCCGTCAGAATAATCACATCCTTCGGCAGTGCCTGTGCAAACTCCGTGTAGTACCTCCGCTCCTTGTGCCGCCCGTCACATCCGGCCATCACCACAAAGCGGCGGATCTTCTTCTCCTCAATCAGCTTGAGAATCTTTGGTGCAAGCGCGAGAACCGCATCATGACCCGCGCCGGTCGTCACCTCCGAAAGCTTCAGATCGATCGGGGCTTTACATCTTTTTGCAAGCGCAATAATCTCTGAGAAATCCTTTGACCCGTCGGCCTTCTCCGGGATGTGCACGGCTCCGTCAAATCCGACCGACCCGGTTGTAAAGATTCTTCCGCGTGACTCCTCCGGCGGCGGCACAAGACAGTTCGTCGTAAACAGAACCGGGCCGTTGAACTTCGGGAACTCGTCCTTCTGGTTTGCCCAGGACGTACCGTAGTTTGCGATCAGATTGTCGTATTGTTTGAATGCAGGATGTGCATGGGCAATCAGCATCTCGCCGTGTGTGTACACATCAACACCTGTTCCTTTTGTCTGTTCCAGCAGCATCTCCAGATCCCGCAGATCATGACCGGTCACGAGAATCCCCGGTTTATCTTTGACGCCGCAGGGAACCTTCGTGATCTCTGTTGTTCCGTAGTGTTTATTCGCCTCATCCAGCAGGGCCAGCACCTTTGCACCAACCGTGCCGCATTCCAGAACCAGCTCTGTCCGTTCTGCAATGGTGTACACCTCAAACCGTGAGGCAAGACCCTTGTAGATGAAGGCCATGATATCCGGATCGGTCTTTCCCAACACCTCGGCATGGGAGTAGTAGGCGCACATGCCTTTCAGTCCGAACAGCAGCAGGGAAAACAGCGACCGTTCGTTGTCGTCCTCAATTGCAAGAAGACCAATACCTCCTTCGAGATGAACAATCTCCTCCTCGGATTTCGGGGTCCACGCACACCCTTCCGGCTCTCCGGAAATGATCGGATAGGCATCACGATAGGCGATGAGGGTCTTCAGATACTCTTTGAACCGTTCTTTATCGAAGTTGACATTCGTCAGCGTTGCAAACAAAATCTCCACAACCGCTTTGTCCTGCTTTGCGGTGTCGGCCGGAACTTTTGCTCCCGCCGGCTGGTGGATCTTCCGGTATGCAAGACCTGACAGAATAAAATTTACTGCGTCCTGATAGCACGCAGTGTCATTGCTTTTTCCGCAGACGCCCCCGGCTGTGCAGCCGAGACCCCGTGCGGTTTCCTCACATTGTTGGCAAAACATGGTAACATTCTCCTGGTTTCGTCCGGAGGGGGTCCGGACGGATACTACAGTATAAGGACGCGGGGACAAAAGTAGTTGGAGAAAGTACCAAACAGTACTTCGCGATGATTTTTTCCCGGAAAAGAGATCACAAAAAAATTAGTCTTCCCGCTTGAGCTTGCGGGTCTTCATCTTATAGAAGATGATCACAATCACAATGATCGCAGCAATATAGGCCAGCAGCGGATAGTATCCGGCCTCGGCAGGCTGACTCATCAGCACCAGCGACAAACCAATGACAATTGCGGAGACCATCATACCGATCACCAGACGATCAATGGAACTTTCGATCGTCATACGCAGTTCGCCGACCTCCTTTGCCGCAACATCAATTCTGAGTTTCCCTTCCGATGCCATCTCCAGAACCGAGGAAAGCTGCTGCGGTACGCGGGACAGATCCTCCAGCCGCACCTTTGCATCAAGAATCCGTTTCTGCACATTCTCCGGATTTTTCATGTCCTCTGCAATCAGTTTCTTCAGATACGGTTCGGCCTCCTTGGCAAACTCCAGCTGCGGATCAAGCGTGAACGCAATGTTGGAAACAAGCATCAGCGCCTTTAAGAGCTGCATAAGGTTCGACGGCACGCGGATATTGTTTCTCTGGAACAACTCCTGAATTGCCGCAACAAGGCCTGAGAAGTTCATCTGGGCACCCATGTCCTTGCTGTCCTGCAGGGCGAGATACAACTCGCCGCGGAACTCATCCAGACCACTTGACGGAATTTTTACGCCGAGATTTTTCACGTACCGGATCGTCAGATCCGTATCCGCTGCAAACAGGGCAAGCATCAGCGAGATGAATTTGTTCCGCGTGTCCTTCATCAGAACGCCGCAGACTCCGAAGTCGAGAAACACCATATCGCCCTTCGGTGACACACGGATATTTCCGGCGTGCGGATCGCCGTGATAAAACCCGTTCTGGAAAATCTGCACCATGAATGCCTTCAGGCCCCTGCTTGCAAGATCCTTCGGGTCCATCCCCATTGCAACAATTGCATCCACATCGTCGCTCCTGACACCCGAAACAAACTCCATTGCAAGCAGGCATTTTCCGGAAAACTCCCAGTAAATCTTCGGGACCTTGATGCCGGGAATGCCGGAGACCCGCATGTTCCGTGCGAGCCGTTCGGCGTTCATTCCGTCGCGGGTGAAATCCAGTTCCTTTTTAATCTGCACCGAAAAATCGTCCACCAGCGTCACCGGATTATACATACGGAGGTCCGGCCGCCGCTCCTCAATCCGCTCGGCAATGGATCTGAGGAGGACAATATCCTGCTCGATTCTGTCCTGAATGTTTGGACGCTGAATCTTTAAGGCAAGCTCTGTTCCGTCCTGCATAACAGCGCGGTACACCTGGGAGATGGAGGCTGCGGCAAGCGGTTTTGGGTCCACCGAGGTGAATACATCCCGCCAGTCGGGAATGTACTCATCCAGCGTCGGGATAACCTCATCAAACGGCACGACTCCGACCCGGTCCTGCAATTTTGACAGCTCCTCGATCATTTCCGGCGGGAACAGTTCGGTTCTCGTACTCATCAGCTGGCCGAACTTCACGAAGGTCGGTCCGAGTTCTTCCAGAGCCATTCTGACTCTGGCGTACATCGAGTAGGAACTGAAATCGTCCTGTGCCGCCTTTTTGGTATTGATGAATCCGGGGAAAAGTTCGTTGAGATAATAGGAGAATCCGTACTTCACCAGTACATCAAAAATCTGCCCGTATCTCCGGATGCTTACGCTTGCCATTGTATCTGTGTTAATTGGTCGTTTCAGATGTTAATAGTCTCGGTGACGGTCGTTTCAGCCGATGTACTCGCTTTGGATCTTGAGTACTTCGGCGCTGTCCCTTGCCGCCGCATACTCGGCAAGCGGTTCTGCGTTGAGGGCGAGGAAGTTGAGTCCCCAGTGAAATTTTGCAAGAATTGTCTTTGCCTGTTCCTCCTCACCGAGGATGTACAGCGTTGCCGCGATCGCTTCGACCGAGGTCAGGGTGAACGGTTTTCCAAAGTTCACCGGATTTGCCGCCACCAGAAACGGCAGTGCCCGTCGTCCTTTCCACGGTCCGAGGTTTGCCGTATCAAGAACTTCCCACGAACAGTCAAGAGCGGTTACCGACTGCACCCAGGCGCGGTCCGCAGGGGAGAGAACGACCCCCGCAGTCGGGTCAAGAAGCAGCGTACTTTTGGGAATCTGCGGGATACGGTTCACTAACCGCAGCATCCCGAACCGTTCCAGTTTTTTCATGGTACATTTTTTCGGATCGCAGGAGTTGTCGCGATAGGCGATGAGTGCTATTCTGTCCCGGACCATTTTCCTCCTACTCTTATTGTGCGTGAACGGTTATTCTGATTTCGGGTACAGTCTCCGTCAGTCGGGGTTTTTATCTCTTCAGACCTCCTATCAGACATACTCATGTATGTCCTTGTCTCTGCGTGCATTCTGAACGAAAAACTCCGTGCCGAAGGTATCACCACCGATGCGGATCGTGCGGTGTGGGCTGCTGCCGCCGCACGCTGCCGTCAGTTCGGTATTGAGATGGTGCCGCTTCCGTGTCCTGAAACGCTGTATCTTGGGGTGCCCCGCAGTCCCGGCTCCTTCCTTGATCGTCTCAACACGCCGGAGTTTGCTGCTGTTCTCGATCATCTTGAGGAGCAGGTACGGACACTGATAGCAGAGCGGGGCGAGCCTCCGATTGCCATTATCGGGGTGAACTCATCGCCGACCTGCGGGGTTACAACAACCTATTACGGCGATGAAAAATCGGCGGGTCCCGGCGTGTTTCTCAAACGGTTTGCCGATTTTCCGCTGATCGATGTCCGGAGTTTTGCGCAGTACCGCATCTATCTTGCAGCTCCGCTGTTTTCTGAAGCCCAGAAGATCTACAACGCTGGTCTTGCCGGTCTTCTTGCTTCGCAGTATTATTCGGTGCATCTGCCCCAGAACTTTGAGGACACCGCCGAGTCACGGAGCAAGAACCGTGAGGAACTGATCTATCGCTGGAATCTTGCGGCTCTGAAAAACAGTGACATTGTTGTTGCGGTGATTGACGGGTCCGATGCAGACTCCGGCACTGCATGGGAGATGGGATATGCAACCGCACTCGGCAAACGGGTGATTGCGATCCGCACGGATTTCCGGCGCTACAGTGAGAATGAACTGGTGAATCTCATGCTGGAAACGGAAGCCGAGATTGCGGGCAGCAGTGAGGAGCTGCTGTCGCTGCTGACCTGTGGGTCTGCGTGAGGGGTATCCCATGCGGCGGATGGCGAGGTCGAGCCGGTCGAGAAGGTCGGCGGGGAGGCGGAAGTAGGCGATTCGGGTGGTCATGGTTTTTGGGGGGATGTCACGAGACACGAAACACGAAACACGAAACAATGGTCTGCGGCGGGGGGGCGGAGGTATTTTTTTGCGGTTTTTTTTGTTGAAGTTTTTTCCCCTCGTGCTGGTGTTCTTATAGGTTCAGTGACAGATATGAACAACAGGATACCACGGGGTCCCGGAAGTATGCGAGTGGTGGACGAGCATTTTTCGGGAGGGTCGGAATTTTTTGCGGGTGTTGTGTGTTCGGTGTTGTGTGTTCGTTCGGTGGTTCCTGTACCGGGGTGTCCGGCCGGTGTGATACGGTTCTGTCTGCGGCATGATGTTGTGGCCGCAGCGGCCCGCGGGAGGTTTTCTATGGTTTTTCCGTTGGGCTGAGTTGTTCGTTTTTCTTTGGAGATATATGAATCTGTTGAGCAGAAATTAGGTTTTGCTTTGAGGAGGTTTTTTGTTGATGCTGCGGGCGTAATAGGTAATATTACGCCCGCAGCATCAAAATTATTTGATAAAAATAGATTTATTTTGTAGATATAATTCCGCGCATAAATTTTGGATCAGGGGCTATCCTATTATGGTAGTATATAACACTCTAAATTATATTAAATGATTTCCAAACAGTTTCCAACCAGACAATAACGATATCCTTTCAAAAAAGACCTCTTACAGCATCCCTCCATCATTTTTTCCTGTTTTTCCGAAGGATAGTATCCTGAGAATATTTTCAGCCCAAATATCAGCATAATCCTCGCGTAACCAAAAATAATTCTCGGATTTGCGATTCGGGATACATTCCGGATTATATCCTCCCATAATAGGATTCAATGGGTGAATGGAAATGCTGACACATATGAACGGGACTGGTTGTCCCCCGATTGAGAGAAAGTGCCGATACCGCGGTCTTCTCGTACTTGCGGTGCTGGTTTTTCTCTGCTGTGTGTGGGTGATGCCTGCTGCGGCTGCGGATGCGGATGCATATCACGAGGTGGAGAACGTCGATGAGCTGAGGAATGTGATCGACTGGTCGAATGCTGATGCGAACAAATCGATACCGTTCCTCGTGGCGGTGAACAGCGATATCGAATTTGACGGGGGTGCATGGCTGCCGGAGATTCGCGGAAACATTACGCTCACGACGAGCAGTTCCGCGAATAACAAAATCCACCGGACTGCGGCGAACACGACCGGAGATACCGGTATGTTCACGATAGGGAGCGGCGGTAACCTGACGATTATCGACAATGGAACTCATCCTCTGACACTGGACGGAAACAATACGGTGGATGCAATCGATAAAGGGAACGGGCAGTCCCTTGTCCGGGTGAACTCCGGAGGAAATTTCACGCTTGCAGGCGGCATCCTCATGAACAACACGGTAATTCACGAAGATATCTCTGCCTATGGCGGAGGGGTGTATGTGGAAGAAGGTACCTTCACGATGACGGGGGGCAGTATTGAGAACTGTAAGGCAACCTCAAACTCTGGAGATGCCTATGGAGGAGGAGTGGAGGTGTATGCGGGCGGGTTCACGATGTCCGGAGAGGCAACGATCGAGGATTGTACGGCAACCTCAACCTCTGGAGATGCCTATGGCGGAGGAGTGGATGTCTACAGCGACGCTGAGACCAGCGAGGCCATATTCACAATGTCCGGTTCAGCAAGCATTAAGGACTGCAAAGCAGAAAGCGTGGAAAATTCTGTCAGTGGTGGAGGGGTCTATATGATGGGCAACACGTTCACAATGTCTGACGATGCAAGTATCGAGAACTGCAAGGCAATCTCAACCTCAGATTCTGAAGATAGCGGTGCAGAAGGAGGGGGAGTAGGCATGAGCGGCGGCATCGCGTTCACAATGTCCGATTCGGCAAGCATCACGAACTGTGAGGCAACCTCAAACTCGGGATATGCCGCAGGTGGAGGAGTGGCGATGGCTACAGACGGCAAGGGCGGGTTCTGGATGGAGGATGAGGCAAGCATCACGAACTGCCAGGCAACCTCAACCACCGATGGAGATGCCTATGGCGGAGGAGTATGGGTGTATGAGGGCACGTTTGAGATGTCCGACTCGGCAAAGATCGAGGGTTGTAAGGCAACTTCAGACTCTGGAGGCTCCTATGGCGGAGGAGTAGAGATCTATAATTTTTGGGATAGTGGTGACGCCACGTTCACGATGAAGGATTCAGCGAGCATCACGAACTGCCAGGCAACCTCAACCACTGGAGATGCCAATGGCGGAGGAGTGGATGTGGATGTGTCTGAGGGCACGTTCACGATGTCTGGCAAGGCAAGCATCACGAACTGCAAGGCAACCTCAACACCTGGTGCCTATGGTGGCGGGGTGTATGTGTCTGAGGGCACGTTCACGATGGAAGACTCGGCAAGCATCACGAACTGTGAGGCAACCTCAACCTCTGGAGATGCCTATGGAGGAGGAGTGGAGGTGTATGGCATGTTCACGATGTCGGATTTGGCAAGCATCACAAACTGCCAGGCAACCTCAAACTCTGGAGGCTCCTATGGCGGAGGTGTGGATGTGGATGCGAACGGCAGGTTCACGATGTCCGGCGGTACAGTCTCCGGTAACACGGCATCGCGTGGGGGCGAGGTATATGTGGTGTATGAAGGTGAGATAGATTGGCCCCTCGGCTCTTTTTGGATTGGGATGGGGGACGGGACAACGGTAAAAGTCGGTCCGGGCACCACCTATCTCGCAGGGAATGCATGCATAACGGCGAATTCTTTGGAAGGATTATCCAGAATTGCAGTGATGAATATTGTCTCTGAAAAGACAGAGAGCGGCACGATTATCGTGGAATTAATAGATTGGGGCGATACCCCGCAATCTGCGGTGAATTATTTCACTCTGCACCCATCCATGACCGGCAAAATTCTGGAGTATGCCGCAGTTGAAGTAGTTGCAGTTGATGCAGTTGATGCCCGCACCCAACATGTCCTCCGGCTCGCCGACGGCAGCCCGGTACCGCCCGCACCCCCGGCACCTCCCGCAGAGGGTGACGGCAACATGGAAA